>JAYVJS010000363.1:0-8453 GCA_043769075.1 Gemmatimonadota bacterium
CTCGCCGGTCAGGGTCTGGCGCTCGCATTGATCGACCAAATCCCACAGACGGTCCAGGAACCGGCGGGGCCCGGCCAAGCCGGCGTCGCGGAAATCGCCACCCTCTTCGAACGGCCCAATGAACATCAGGAAGAGTCTGAATGCGTCGGCGCCCCACTTGGCGATGATTTGGTCGGGGTTGACGACGTTGCCCTTCGACTTCGACATCTTCGACCCGTCTTTGACGATCAGCCCGTGGGCCCGGAACCGCCGAAACGGCTCGTCGAAGTGAATCAGGCCCCGCTCCTCGAGCACCATGGCGATGAACCGCGAGTACATCAAATGCAAGACCGCGTGTTCGTTGCCCCCGATGTACATCGGGACCGGTAGCCACCTCTTGACCCGCTCTGGGTGGAGGGCCTTGTCGGTAAGCTCGGTCGAGAGGTAGCGATAGAAGTACCACGCCGAGTCGAGAAAGTTGTCGGAGACGTCGGTTTCGCGCCGGCCGGGCTTGCCGCAGGCCGGGCAAGGTACATGGTACCACTCTTGGTGTCGGGCCAACGGTGAGACCCCGGAATCATCGGGCCGGAAGTCTTCGATGTTCGGCAGCATGACCGGGAGATCCTGTTCCGGTACCGGTACCGCGCCACAGGCGTCGCAGTAGATGATCGGGATCGGTGGTCCCCAATAGCGCTGCCGGGAAATGCACCAGTCATGGAGGCGGTACTTGACGACGCCCTTGCCATGACCGGTCTGTTCGAGCCACGCGACGATGGCCGCGGTGCCGTCGGCGACGCTTTGGCCGGTGTACGCTCCCGAATTGACCAGGCGGCCTCCCTCCACTTCGCTCGCGGCCGCCGTCAAAGGTGTCGCCTCTGTCTCAGTAGCGCCCGCGATAACCCGGACGATCGGCAGCCCGAACTTGGTAGCGAACGCGAAATCCCGCTCGTCGTGGCCGGGCACCGCCATGATCGCCCCGGTGCCGTACTCCATCAGGACGTAGTCGGCGATCCAAACCGGAATCGGCTGCCCGGTCGCGGGGTTGGTGGCATGACCGCCGGTGAACACCCCGGTTTTGTCCTTCTCACCCACTTTCCGGGACACCACGTCCTGGGCGGCCGCCGCCTTCTGATAGGCAGTCACGGCGTCCCGCTGCTTGGGGGTGGTCAGCCGATCGACTAACGGATGCTCGGGCGCCAAAACCATGAAGGTGGCGCCAAACACGGTATCGGGCCGGGTGGTAAAGACCCGGATTCGGTCGGTTCCGGCGGCAAAATCGATTTCCGCGCCGGTGTTCCTGCCGATCCAATTCCGTTGTGACATTGCGGTCGATGGGGACCAATCCATCTTGGTCTCATCGTCGAGGTTCTGAAGCAGCCGCTCGGCATAGTCGGTGATCTTGAAGAACCATTGCTCCAGCTCGCGTTGCTCCACGGCTGTCCCACACCGCTCGCAGGCGCCCGCGATGACCTGTTCGTTGGCCAGCACGGTCTTGCAGCTGGGGCACCAGTTGACGGCGGCCTTTTTCCGGTACGCTTTCTGGGCGTGGTAGAGCTGGAGGAAGAGCCACTGGGTCCATTTGTAGTACGCCGGCTCCGTCGTCGACAGCACCCGGCTCCAGTCGAACATCCCGCCCAGCGCCTTCAGCTGCCGGGTGAAATTCGTGATGTTCTTCGGAATCAGGATGCCGGGATGGGTTCCCACCTTGAGCGCGTAGTTCTCGCTCTGGATTCCAAAGGCGTCGAACCCGATCGGCTCGAAAACCGTGTATCCCCGGAGCCGCATGAACCGGCCGTAGACATCGCTACCGGTAAAGGCGTAACAGTTCCCGACGTGGAGCCCTTCGGCGGAAGGGTAGGGGAACATCATCAGGTTGTAGAACGGTTTCTTGGCCTGATCCAGGTCAGGCTCGTTCGTTTTGCGCTCGGCCCACCGCTGCTGCCACTTGGTTTCGAGCGTCTCAGGGTTGTAGGTCATGGGGGGAATATAGGACACGGATTACCTTTCGTCCCATGCCCTCCATCCATCCGCTGACCCGGCGTCTCCAACTGGCTGGGGTTGCGATCGGGGTTGTCCTCACCGCCCTCGTGTGGTTGATCCTCGAATTGGACCCCAAATGGCCCCGGGCCGCCGTTGTAGGCGGGTTTGCCGCCGTGGCTTTGATAGCGGTGAGCTTGGTCGAGCGGTGGTTCATGCGGATGATCATCCGACCGCTCGCGGCCACCGAGCAGGTTGCGGTTCGGCTGGCCAAAGGGGACCTCCGGATTACCGAAGGCCAGATTCAGGCGGTTGGCGGGGGGCCGTTGACCGAGTCGATCCGGCTCATGGTCTTCGAGCTCCGGCGGCTGGTCGAGGCGATCCGGACGGCGGCCCAGGAGTCGTCATCGCTGTCGGTCGAGATTTCCCACGCCACCCAGCAGGTCATGGGAAGTACCGAGGATGTGGCGACCACCACAGCCGAACTGACCGATCGGGCCATCGGCCAAGCCTCGTTGGTCCGGAACGTGGCGGATGACGCCGCTCGGATTCTCTCCATTGCCCAGGAAGTGGCGGCGGGTGCGTCGCGGACCGCCGAGCGAAACGCTGAGTTGGCGGCGTTGGCAAGGAACCACCAGGAACGACTTGGTCAAAGTGCCGCCGCGCTCGAATCGTTGTCGCAGGACGTGCGCCGGGGTGCCGCCGAGGCTGACGGGTTAGTGAGTGCCACGGCCGAGATTGAGCGCTTGCTTGACCAGTCCCGGGCCATTGCCAAGCAGACCCGCGTGGTATCCCTGAACGCCTCGATCGAGGCGGCCCGGGCCGGGGAGCAGGGAGAGGGTTTCTCGATTGTTGCCGACGAGGTTCGAAAGCTGGCGACGCAGGCCGCTCAGACCGCGACGGCCACCAGCGAAACGGTCCGGGCGATCCTCGATCGGGTCGCGACAACCCGAGACCGGATGCATCGGCTGGGGCAAGGCGGTCTCCAGGCTCGGGACGCGGCGGTGTCGGCGGTGGAGGGTCTCCGGAGTGTGGCGCAGGAGGCCGAGGGTATCGACGAGTGGACCAGAGGTGTGTCGAAAGCGGCCAATGAGGTCCGATCGCTGGTCGAAGCGATCGCGGGCCGGACCCGGGAGTTGGCGTCGGGGGTCGAGATGCACGCGGCGTCGGCGCAAGAAATGGCGGCGGCGGCCCAGGAGCTCAACGCCGCGACCGAGGAAATCACCGCCTCGGCCGGCCATATGGCCCAGGCCGGCGACCGACTGACCGCGGCGGTGGGCAGCCTCAAACTGTAGGAGTCATGGCCGTGGCGAATGATTCTCGGTGGCGGTTCCTCTGGCTGGTGGGGCTGATGGCGGCTTCGGGGCGGCCATCGGACCGGCTCGCCGCTCAGGCGGGCCGGACGACGATCTACCGTGACACCTGGGGCGTGCCTCACATCTACGCCGACCGGGAGGAAGACGGATACTACGGTTTTGGATTCGTCGCGGCGGAAGATGAGGGGGAGTTCATCGGTCGGATCACGCTGGCCGCCCGCGGCACCGCGGCCGCCGCGTTGGGAACTGAGGGAATCGAGTCCGACTACACCTCCCGGCTCTGGCGGCACCACGTCGAGGCACAGGCCGGGCTCGTCCGACTGAGTCCTGAGCTTCGCCGTAACTACGCCCGGTGGGCTCAAGGCTTCAATCGGTATGTGGCCGAGCATCGATCCAGCCTCCCGGCGTGGATGCCGGCGCTCACTGCCGTCGATCTGGTGGCGATTTCCCGGTGGCTGCTGTGGCTGGCCTATCAGGCCGGCGACGGATTGTCGAAGTGCCGGGCCTCGGGTGTTCAGCTGTCGGCGGTTACGGAGGCGGGGCTCGCCGATCGGGCGCTGGCGGCTTCGAACGAGTGGGTGGTTGCCCCGTGGCGAACGGCCGGGGGCCGGACCATCGTGCTGAGCGATCCGCACGGCGGGGTTGACGGGCAGTTTGTCTTCGAGTTCCGGCTTCACGCCGGCCGACTGGAGGTGGGCGGCTTCTCGGTTGCGGCGATGCCGCTGTTGGTGCAGAATCGCCGGGTTTCGTGGGGCATGACCACGGGGGCCCCGAGCGTGGCGGATTGCTACGAGGTCCGGCTCGACCCTGGAAGCACCGACCGCTATCAGGTTGACGGCCGCCCGCTTCGGATCATCAGAGAGACCACTCGGATCGAGGTGGCGGGTGGATCGCCGGTCGTTCGGACCCTCGAGTACACCCGGCACAACGGCGTCCTCTCGCCGGTGGTGGCCCGGAAGGACGGCAAAGTCTGGGTGGTCAGCACCAGCTACATGGACCGGGCCGGCGATTTCGACGAAGAAGTGTACCGGATGGCGCTTTCCCGGAATGTCGGGGAGGTCAAAGCCGCGATGCGGATTCAAGGAATGTTCCCGCAAAACGTGATGGTGGGCGACGTTGCGGGCGGCTCGTTCTACCTCCGGGCGGGACGAACGCCTCGACGGCCGCCCGGCGTCAATTGGCGCCGAGCCCTCGACGGTAACACCTCGAAAACCGCCTGGCTTGGGATCCATCCGGTCGAGGACCTGGTCCAGATCGAGAACCCCGCCAGCGGTTACATGCTGAACAACAACATCGCCCCCGACCGGATGTTCGAAGGCAGTCCGCTCACGGCCGACCGATATCCCGATTACATCTTCAACGATGAATCGGGACGGACCAACTCGCGGGGGCGGCGCGCCACAGAGGTCCTCTCAGCGGCGGTCCGGTTCACGGTCGAGGACGCGATTGATTTGGCGCTTGACGAGAAATGGATCGACACCGACCGATGGCGGGAGGCACTCCGGCGGAGCCTCGCGAGCGATCCCGGCCGGGTTCGCGGACTTTCGCCCGCAACCCGGGAGCTCGCGGACCGGCTGCTTCGTTTCGACGGCCAGGCCCGGGCGGACTCGAAGGCGGCGCTGGGCTACTGGTACTGGCGGACCACCCTTCTGGCGCAGGCGGGTACCGCGGGTACCATGGCGGTGTTGGAGGCCGGCTCCGGTCCGATGGCGCCCCTCGGAGCCGGGGTCGCTGATCGGGTCATTGCCGCACTCGACGGCGCGGTCGCGGCGATGGCCAAAGAGGGCCGGACCGAGGCGAAGCTGGGCGACGTCTTCCGGATCGGCCGTCCGGGGTCTGCTTCGTACCCGTTAGGCGGAGTCGCCATCGCACCCGACAACCGGGGCCTGTGCGAGAGCATGGTATCCTGGAACCTGCTTTGTGTTCACACCCTTCGGGCTTTCACGGCCTTGCCACCGGACTCGAGCGGCCATCGATTGGCCGAGATCGGGTCGCGGTTGTTGCGGCTGACGGTCTTCAGCGACCCGATCCAGTCGTTCACCCTTCACAACTTCGGCCAGACCCCGAAGGCCGGTTCGCCTCATCGGGACGACCAGGCCCGGCTGACCAGCGAACGGCGGCTGAAGCCGATGCTGTTCGAACGGGCGGAGTTGATGCCGCACGTCACATCGCAGATGACCCTCGAGGTGCCGCCGTCATGACGGAGACGAAGATCGGGCGTTACGCCCTGGTGGTGGCGACAGTACTGGCCGCGACCGGCGAGGTCCGAGGGCAGCGGGCCGGGGAATGGAATGTCACCGAGCCGCGGGGCAAAACCCGGGTCATCGATTTCACGGTCGATCAGGGTAGCTACATGTCGGTCGATCCCTCGCCGGACGGGGCGTGGGTGGTGTTCGATCTTCTCGGGCACGTATATCGGGTTCGGATGACCGGCGGCACAGCCGAGACCTTGACGGCGGGGAGCGGGATCGCGCTCAACTATCATCCCCGGGTCTCGCCCGACGGCCGGGAGATCGCGTTTATCTCCGATCGGGGCGGGCAGGACAACCTCTGGGTCATGGGCTTCGACGGCTCCAACCCGCGCCAGGTGTTTGCCGACGACGACTCCAGGGCGGCGGAACCGGCCTGGAGCCCAGACGGCCAGTCGATTTTGATTTCCCGGAAGATGAAATCGCCGGCGGGGTTCTATCGGACCAACGACGAGATCTGGGAGTTTCCGCGGATGGGGGGGCCGGGCAAGCTCCTGGTCAAACTGGCGCCCTCGGCGTCCTCAGTCCCGGCGCGGGCGGGGTATTGGGTCGGCCAGGATCGGGCCCAGTGGCCCTCGATGTCGGCCGACCGCCGCTACCTCTATTTCCACTCGTCGCTCTTCTCCGGCGCCGATCGCCGGCTCCGCCGGCTCGACGTCGCCTCGGGCCGGATCGATGATTTGACCGAGGCCAAAGACCGGTACCTCACCTGTTGCGGCCGGACCAGCTATCCGGCTCGGCTCGGCGAGATCGCCCCCGAAGTTTCGCCGGACGGGCGGTGGCTTGCCTTTGCCCGAAAGATTCCCGGCGGGAGAACTTCGTACCGGGGGCACGAATACTTGGGCCGAACGGCGCTTTGGCTCCGCGATCTCGAGACCGGCGCCGATCGGGTCATCATGGATCCGATCACCAGTGACGCGATGGACCTTCATCCCGCCTGGGACCACCGGGTCCTGCCCGGATACGCCTGGACCCGGGACGGCAAGTCGATCATCCTGACCCAGGGCGGCAAGATCCGGCGGCTCTCGGTCGAGACCGGCCGGGTTGAGACGATTCCGTTCGAGGCCAGGATCCGGCGGGAAATCTCGGAAATGGCCCGTCACTCGGCCACCATCGACGACCGATCGTTCCAGCCGAAAGCCCTCCGCTGGCCCGCCTCATCGCCCGACGGCCGGCGATTGGTCTTCGAAGCGGTCGGTCGGCTGTGGATCAAAGATTTGCCTAACGGTCCGGTCGCGCCGCTCGTTGCCGCCTCAGGCAGTGGGTTCGAGTTGACGCCGGCTTGGTCGCCCGACGGACAAACGGTGGTGTTCGTCACCTGGAGCGATGCCGCGGGCGGTGCGGTGTGGAAAGTGCGGCCGGGCGGGGCACCGGAGCGACTCACCCAAGCACCGGGCCGTTACCTCCATCCCCAATTCGCGGCCGACGGCCGGATTGTGGTCAACCGGTGGGCGCCGGCGATGAACTATCTCCCCGACGGCAACGGCTGGGAGGTGGTGGCTCTTCGCGATGGAGGCCCGCCAACGGTGGTTCGGGGCCCGGGCCAGGTGGTGGCGGTCGCGTTCGACACCACCGGGCTCGAGTACCGGGTCCGCGGCACGACCCTGGTGGCGACCCGGCCGAGCGGCCGGGATCCGTGGCTCCATCCGGTAGTGGCCGGGGCGGTGGCGTTGGTGGCCCCGTCGCCGGACGGACGGTGGCTCGCGATCCAGCAGCAACACGATGTCTATCTCGCACCGTTGCCGGCGGTGGCGGTCGGTGATTCCTTGACGGTCAGCCTGGCCGACGACTCGCCCTCACTCCGGCGTCTGACTCGTCAGGGCGGGATGTTCGCGCGGTGGCGGAACGCCACCACCGTCGAAATGGTGAGCGCGAATCGCTATCTGACCTACGACGTGGTTAGGCAGGTGGCCGACACGATTCCGATCGGGTTCGACGTTCCGCGGGATCGCGGGCTGGGGACGATGGCGTTCACTGGAGCTCGGATCGTTACCCTCGACCAGCGGCGGGTCATCGAGCGCGGAACCGTGGTGGTCAAGGACGGGCGGATTGGGTGCGTCGGGGTCTGTTCGCTGGCCGGGATCGACCACCGGGTCGACGTCTCCGGCAAGACGATCATTCCGGGGTGGGTCGATGTTCATGCCCACCACACGGCCGACGAAACCGACGGGATGATTCCCGAGCACCGCGCGTCGTCGGCCCGTTATCTGGCGTGGGGGGTGACCACCACCCATGACCCCGCCAGCCAGGAGCAGTCGAGCTTTTCGCTCTCGGAAATGATCGAGGCGGGGCGTATCGCCGGACCCCGAACCTATTCGACCGGGGTTCCGCTTACCTGTAGTGACTTCGATGATCTTCGGAATATCGGGAGCTACCAGGATGCGCTCGATCATGTCCGGCGGGAAGCGAACCTCGGGGCGATTTCGATCAAGGACTACCGGCAGTGTACCCGGATCCAACGCCAGATGCTGGCCGAAGCGGCGAGGGCCACCGGTGTCACCCTGACCTCGGAGGGCTCCGATCCCTTGTACCTGGTCGGTTTGATCATGAACGGCAGCACCGGCTGGGAACACGCCATCCAGTACCACCCGCTCTACGCCGACTACACCAGGTTCCTTGGCAAGGCCGGTGCCCACTACTCGGCGCAGTTGTTCATCTCGGACTATCCCCACGGGGCTGGGATCGACTACTGGTTGGGCCAGGAGGATCTCTGGCGGAACGACAAGGTCCGCGAATGGAGCCTCTGGCCGGAAACGGCGCTCCGGCGGGGCCTGACCAAGAAGCCGCTCGAGGAGTTCATCTTCCCGATCCTGGCGGAGGGTGCGGCCGATATCAAGCGGAACGGCGGGTATCTCGGGGTCGGCGCCCACGGAGAGCAGGATGGCCTCGGCACCCATTGGGAGGTCTGGAGCTACGCGCAGGCCCTCACGCC
>JAYVJS010000364.1:0-11777 GCA_043769075.1 Gemmatimonadota bacterium
GGTTGCCCGGGCCCCGGCCAACAGCGCCAGGAATTCAGGCGGAAACCCCGGCGGCAAGACTGCCGGCACCGGGATGATCTTCCCCCGGACCTGTGCCAGATACGACCGTTGGAGTTCGCGCCGGAATGCATCGATCGTTACCGAACCGGCGGATAGCTCCGACCAGACCCCGCCTCGGACGTCCGCCAACATCTCGCCGAGCGAATAGGTCTCCCGCTGATTGGTGGCCAAGGCCGCGTTCTCGATCATCCGCTCGAGCCGTCGGTCGTTCCACAGCGTACTCAACACCCCGGATTGGGCCCCGTTGATCCGGCGGAGCGCGCCTTCCACTTCGATCCGTCGGAGCAGCGTTGGAACCACAAAATGGGTTGGGGTCGGGAAGGCGTTGTCGTTCAGAAACTTGACCGCCTCCTGCTGGCGGGCCCGGCTCCACGGCGTGTATCGCACCCCGGCCTGACCGGCGTACTTCTCCTGGGCATCAGCACCGCCGACTATGATGGCCACGTGCCGCAGTTCAGTACCCCACTGCCCGATCAGTCTGGAATACATCAGATCGAGATCCTCATAGTCCCGCCCGTTGTGAACGGCGGCGGCCTCTAACAGCGGGACAATCTGTTTGATGCTCTTCATCCCCCAGCCGGTGGCCTTCACGGGGTCCGCGTCACCCACCGCCTCGCTATGGTCTCCCGGATCAGCACCTCGGGAATCCGACAGGTTGAACCGGTACCATGGCGTGGCGTCCTGCTCGCGCGACCATCGATCCAAGGTCGCCCACTCCTCATCTGGCGTCCGAGCCGACGGAATCGGGGTGTAGCCCCAACGGGTCGTGTACTTGTCCCACGGACCGATCCGAGGGATCAAATCCTCCACATCAATCTGATCCTCCGGCTGGGCGGTGTAGTTGAAGCGGGAGTAATCCATGATCGACGGCGAGTGTCCCATCTTCTTGACCCAGGTCCGGCTTCGAACTGAGTCGACCGGATACGTCGCGCTTCCCTTTTGATCGTGCTGGTAGCCCAGGGTGTGGCCCACCTCGTGTGCCACGACAAATTCGACCAATCGCCCCATTAAGGAATCGGGGAACGGCCACATTCGGGCCCGAGGATCAAGATGCCCAACCTGTGAGAAGTACCAGGTCCGCTGCAAATTCATGATGTTGTGCTACATGTAGATATCCGACTCGAGGATCTCGCCGGATCGGGGATCGTTCACATTGGGGCCGGTGGCGTTCTCCACCGTCGACGGAAACCACCGCACCACTGAGTACCGCGCGTCCTCCGGAGCCCAATCCGGATCCTCGGCCTTGGTCGGGGCATCCTTGGCAACAATGGCCTTCCGAAAGCCCGCTGCCTCGAACGCAACTTGCCACTGCTCGATCCCCCGCCGTACATAGGGCTTAAGCCAGTCCGGCGTGTTCGGATCCACGTAATAGGGGATCGGCTGGATCGGATCCGACAGCGTTGCGCTGGGATCCTTCTTCTCCAACCGCCACCGGACGATGTACTGCCGTTCCTCCGCCCGTTGTTCCGGACGGCCATAGTCGAGCTTCTGCAAGGAAAAAAACCCGATCCGCTTGTCGGCCAACCGCGGCATCATTGGCTGGTCCGGTAACTTGATCATGCTCCAGTGCATGCCCACCGAGGCCGTTCCAGTTGCGGCAGGCGCGAAGGGATTTGCGGCCGGAGCCCCCGCCAGTCCAGGCGGCGGCGGCGGAAAGGTAAGTGTCGCTTCCACCTCGACGTTGGTCGGAAATGACAGCACCCGCTCGACGAACGACCGGCTCGGATCCGGGGCCCCTCGAAACTGAGCCCCCGGACTGAGCTCCGGAGGCGGGGCCGTATAGAGCTTGGACACTTCAATCACGGCCGCGCTGTCGGGCCCGTAGGCTTCGACGTTAAAGGCAGCGACGATGATGTCGTTATTCGAATTCCGGACCGCCTGATAGATCGGGGTCGTCGAGTCGGCAACAGTTTGGTACGAAACCGCCCGGACCAACACCCGGTGATCCCGCCGCTCCCAACGCAGGACGTACGACCGGCCCACCTGCTGGCCCCCGTAGCCGGCATCGAGCGGCACCCGGGCCGTCCGGGTCACCAACAACATGTCCTTCCCCAGCTCGGATCGCGGAATCTCGAAGAACACCCGGCTTCCGAGTCGATGGGTCTTGAACAGGCCAGGACGACTCTTGGCCTCGGCGGTAATCACCGTAGCATAGGGCCTTGGCATGGGATCGCCACCCAGCGCTGGGCCGCTCGGACCACCGGGGCCTCGGCGCGCCGTATCGGGACCCTGCGGCATCGGGCCGCCGACCGGGACTTGGGCTTGGGGAGTCGGAGCGACGGTAGGGGTCACAGGCCTACACCCGATCGCCAGAATCCCGAACAGCACGAACCGACCACTGGCCATCATGTCAGTCCTTCGCTAAATGGAGGAACGAAACACCCACCCTTCGTTGTTACAACCGAAACAGGTAGCTCACTTTGCCAAACAGGCCATCCGGGCCCCGCCGAAGCCCTGTGGAGCGCCGAGGATCCAGTTCGGAGTAGGTCGACCCATACCCCAGATAGAACAACGTCCCGGGGCTTGGCCGATAGCTAAACAGCCAGTCCATCTGGAATTCATTGGCATCGCTGCCCGGATCCCGAACCCCTTGGATCACGATCGGTCGCCCGGTCCGGTCCACCCCGGCCGACCGCTCTCGGGCGCTGTACTGTCCGATGAACCGAAAGAAGATCGACCGATTGACCTGATACTCGAGCTTGAGCCGCGGAATCGTTTCCGCCGAAAAGCGGGCCCCGTCACGCCGCCGGCTGATCGTTTGCCGCGTCAACTGGAAGGCGGCCCGAATCGACGAGGTCGGACGCAAGTCGATCGTCGCGTCGATCCGCCGACTCCGGCCCGGAGCGGCTTCCCGAAAGATCGGGGTATCACCGGCCCCGACCGTGGCTGACATGGTGAAGTGCTGGAACGTCGGAGTGGTCACCGTCACGCTGCCGCTGACCTGGTTCTTCTCCCGGCCTGGCACGGCGAAACCCACCGTATCACCTGCGGCCGTTAGAACCCTGAGCCCCTGATAATCCCCGGCGTCGTAGTTGAAAAAGTTTCGCGAGAACGAGCCGTTCAACTGCCATCCGCCCCGCAGTGTGGCGCTCGGAAACAGAAACTCGCTCCCCTCAATGGTACCGTCGCCCGGAGCGCCGTAGTCCCACAACCGAGTGACCCCGAAAAATGCCCCGATGGTTTGAACCAACGCCCCGGGCTTACCGTAGGCCGACAATCGATTGAACGCGTTGGCTTCAATCACGCCGGGCCGATTCACAAAACCGGCCGCGGCGGCGAAATCCGGCCCAATCGCCTTAAAGGAATAGTTGAATCCCCAACCCCGACCCGTCCGGTCCCAGGTCGCATGCAGGAGCGGCCCACTAGCGCTCCGAGCGCCCGTGTTGGTCCATGATTGCACCGCTTGCAACTCGACGTAGTACAGCTTCGAGTGATAAATCCGGAGATCCGCACCGACCAACCGTGAATGATCGGCCCCTTCCTCGCGAGCAGTGAGCACCCCGCCGAGCGTGGAGCTCTTCCCAAGGTCGGTCCGAAGCCGGGTCACCCCGAAAAACGGGGTGTCCTTGCCCGAAGCCGACTGGTTTTGCCCATCAAACGCGGTTAACGCCGCCACGTTGAGATTCCCGATCTTGCCGGCGAGCTTGACACCGGCATCGGGGTTGGCGATTCGGCGGGTGTAAATCAACTGACTGGGCGTATCGAACAGCTCCAATCCATCCAAAAAGAACGGTCGTTTTTCAGGATAGAAAAGGGCAAACCGTTCATTCAGCGTCACCTGGCCGACATCGGCCTCGACCTGGGAGAAATCAGGATTGACCGTGCCGTTGAGCGTCAAGTTCTGGCTGATACCCCACCGAATATCAGCCCCGAAGTCCGCTTTGGAATCGTAGCTTCGGCCCCCGCCGGCGTCCGGAACACCCTCGAGTCGAGTGGTCGCCGTCGGCGTCATCTCCAGGACCAACCCGCGTTTCAAGTCGTGAAGACCAACTAAGGTGCCCGATTGGCTGAGAAATCTGGAATTGGCCCGCACCACCGGGGCCCAGCTATCCTGGAACCCGCTGTGCTGAATGCGCCGCAAGACGTTGATGCCCCAGTCCTGAGTCGCACCTTCGCCGTACCGGAGACTCTTGAACGGGATCCGGACTTCGACGTCGTAACCACCCTCCACCAAACGACCCTTCGACTCGAACACGAAGTCCGGATTGAGATCCACGTTGCCGTCCAACGGATTGATGTTTCCGAACCCTCCGCTGCCCGAGCGGCCACCGGCCCCGCCACCAAAGTTGTCGCTCCGGGTCCCGTCCTGCTGCACCCCCAACGCGTTGACGCCAAACAGAAAGGCGATTTGACGGTCGTTGTAGGTATCGAGCAAAATTTGGACGTGGTCTTCCGCACCGATGTTATCCCGATTGGCCTGGGTTGCCCGAATCGGGTTCTCCGGGCCTCCACGGGCTCGAATCCCGAAGTAGATCGCGTCGCCGGCGTACCAGACCAGCACCTCAGTCGGCTCCGCGGCCGGCCGGCCATCCACCGGCTGGTACTGCGAGAAGTCGGTCAGCCGGGAGGCCCGACGCCAGATTGGTTCACTCAAATCCCCGTCGATAGCGATCGTAGTGTCGACCCGGGGGATCGTGACGTTGAGTTGCCGGTTCCGGCCGCTGAACACCAGGGAAGTATCCTGCGCGAGGACCAGCAAAGCCGAGAGAATCAGATGCATGGACGCAAATCTAGCCCCGGTCCGGCCTCCAGTATATTCGGAAATCCAAGGAGCCGCCCATGCCACGTTCCCGACCCGTCGACGACCTCCAATCGATTCCCTCGATCGGACCGAGCCTAGCAGCGGATCTCCGACAACTCGGCTTCATGAAGGTCTCCGACCTGGCCTCGGCCGACCCCGAGGAAATGTATCGGCGGCTCTCCCGGATCACTCGATCAGAACAAGATCGGTGCGTCTTGTACTGTTTTCGATGCGCCGTCTACTACGCCAGCCGGTCGCGGCACGATCCCAAACTCCTCAAGTGGTGGAACTGGAAGGACCGGCCGCTCCGCCTCCGATAATCGTATATTGCGATCTATGACTCCCCATCTCGCGGCCCGCCGGACCCATTCCTTCACGGAATCAGTCATCCGAGGCATGACCCGCCTCGCTGATCAACACGGAGCCATCAACCTAGCCCAAGGGTTCCCGAACTTTCCGACCCCGACCATCCTCAAAGAGGCCGCAGCCGCGGCGATTCGGGCCGATATCAATCAGTACGCCATTACCTGGGGAGCCAAGCGACTCCGAACAGCCCTGGCCAAGAAATACGCCGATTGGTACGGGATGACCGTCGACACCGAGACCGAGATCACCGTTACCTGCGGGGCCACCGAGGCCATGGCGGCCGTCCTCCTGGCCCTGATCAATCCCGGTGAGGAGGTTATCGTATTCGAGCCGTTCTACGAGAATTACGGCCCCGATGCAATTCTGTGTGAGGGCAAGCCCGTCTTTGTGCCGCTCATGCCGGGCCAACCCCTCGACCTCGACCGATTGGCCAAAGCCTTCACCAACAAGACCAAAGCCATCATCATCAACACCCCCGGCAATCCGTCCGGCCGGGTCCTGACTCGAGCCGAGCTGGTCGGCATCGCCGCCCTGTGCCAACAGCACGGAACCTGGGCCATTACGGACGAGATCTACGAACACATCTACTACGAAGGCGAGCACATTCCGATAGCCACGCTCCCCGGAATGCGCGATCAAACAGTCACCATTAGCGGAGCATCGAAAACCTACAGCATTACCGGGTGGCGGATCGGGACAATCATCTCACCCCCAGCGATTACCGATGCAATTCGAAAGGTCCACGATTTTCTGACCGTCGGAGCACCCGCTCCCCTCCAGGAAGCGCTGGCGGTGGCGATGGAGACCCTGGGCAAGGACTACTATCAACGCCTCGAGCACGACTATCGCGCCCGCCGCGACCTCTTGGTCGGGGCGCTCCGCCGAGCCGGCTTCCAATGCCAGGCGCCCCAGGGCGCCTACTACATTTTGGCGGAATTCTCGAACATCAAGAAAATGCCGTCCGACGAATTCGCCCGATGGCTGACCATCGAAGGGGGCGTGGCCACCGTGCCCGGAACGAGTTTCTTTTCGAATCCAGCCGCGGGAAGGGACTACACCCGATTTGCGTTCTGTAAGACTGAGGACATGCTCCAAGCCGCGGTAGCCCGCCTCGAGAAGTTGAGCGCCTAAATCCGGACCGGACGGCCCTCTTCCCGCTGAGCGGTTGCTAAGAGACCGGTGAGAATCTCCTCGAACCGGTTGAAAACGAGCGACAGGTGGCCTTCGTCCGGATAGAACCGAGCCTCCGACCGCGGCAGTGCCGCCGCCAAGTATCGGCCGGCGGCCGGCGGCGCGTTGACGTCCTGCCCGCCAAACCAAAGATTCACCACGATGGGAACCTGGCTCAACTGAAATCCCCAGCTCCGGCTGGCCAGGCGAAGATCCAGCAGTCCGCCCTCTTCACCCCGTCGAAATGCCTCTCGAATCACCCCGATGCAATGGGTCCGCCGCGCCGCCGAGCCGACCGCCAGACGGTCAACCTCTGGTAACGGCTCGCCGAACCTTGCGAAGAAGCTCGTCGGCTGAGTCGCCGCCATCGCCGCCATGGTTCGAAGGCTGCGACGAAGGATCCAGGGAAACCATCGAGCCAAAAACAGCATCTGCTTCGTTTGGGCGCCCATCCCTTCCCGAGCCTCGTCCACGTCACCAGGAGCAATCCCGGACACGATCCCGACCGAGCGAAGACGATGGGGAATTCGAACCGCACAGGCAGCCGCATACGGCGACCCACCCGAGATCCCAAGGGCTGAGAAGCGCGAGAGACCCAACCCATCCGCAAACGCCAGGACGTCAGCCGGCCAATCAAGAATGGTTCGCCCCAATTTCGGATCCGAAAGACCAATACCCGGGCGGTCGATGGCCAGCAATCGAACCCCAAGACGCTCCGCAACCGCATCGAACTCGGCGGCCATGGCGTCGAGCCGGCAACTCGGGCTCCCATGAAAGTGCAGCACCGGCGTCCCCGATGGGTCGCCGGCTTCGGCATAACCCAGCGTTCGTCCATCGGGCAACCTGATCGTCTTATCGGTCTGAATCGACATCCGGTCCCTCCGGAACGAAACCGTAAAGCCATTGGTCCAGAACCCGCCCGTCTTTGATCACACTCCGCCGCAGCGTCGCTTCTCGGACGAACCCGCACCGTTCCAACACTCGCGCTGAACTATGATTGGTTACGAAAACATGAGCGAACACCCGCGTCAGGCCATATCGGTCAATCGCCCAGCCCGTCACCGACCTCACCGCTTGGGTCGCAATACCCTTGCCCCGATAGCCGGCCCCAAGCCAATACCCAATCTCGGCCGTGACCCGTTCGACGTCGGTCCCGAACCGGAAACCAACGCTCCCGACGGGGGCTCCCCCGACGTCGATCGCATAGCTGGTCATCGGATCTTGCGCCGAGATCATCCCAATGAAACGCTCCGCATCCTCCAAACGATAGGGATGCGGAAACACGTCCCGGAGGTTGAGCCAAATTCCCCGGTCATTGGCGACCAACGCCAGCTCGGGGGCATCGGTCGCCCGCCACGAGCGGACCGTGCATCCCTGCAATCGAAGCGGCATCGTCGCGGCGGTCATCCCCCCAACTTAACGCCCAACCATCGGGGCAGTACATTCCTCCAATGACCAACCTACGTCGCACCCTCGCCGGGGCCGCCGCCGCCGCCCTGATGCTCGCTACGCTGGCCGACGGCCAGACTAAGAAACGAGGTCGCGAACTGGGCGTCCCGCTCGACGGAACACCCGGGCCTCAAAACGCCATCACCGACGTCCCCGGCGTCGAGGTCGGGATGACCACGCTGATTTCCGGCGAAGGGAAACTGGTGGTCGGCAAGGGACCAGTCCGCACCGGCGTGACCGCGATCCTGCCCCGAGGAAAGGCCACCGACGAACAGGTCTACGCCGCCTGGTTCACCCTCAATGGCAACGGGGAGATGACCGGGACCACCTGGGTCGAGGAGTCCGGCTTTCTTGGAGGACCCGTGATGATTACCAACACCCATTCGGTCGGGGTCGTCCACAACGCCGCCATCGAATGGGCCGTCAAGAAAGGAAAGGAATTCAGTTGGTCATTGCCGGTCGTCGCGGAGACCTGGGACGGCGGTATGAATGACATCAACGGCTTCCATGTGACTATGCAGGATGCGATGGCCGCCATCGACAACGCCAAACCAGGCCCGGTAGCCGAGGGCAACGTTGGCGGCGGCACCGGCATGACCTGCAACCAGTTTAAGGGCGGTACCGGCACCTCCTCCCGCCGAATCGACATCCTTGGGCAACCCTACCACGTCGGCGTTCTGGTTCAGTGCAACTACGGTGGACGGCCCCGGTTCTCGGTGGCAGGGGTACCAGTCGGAAAGGAAATTCCTGACCTCCTCCCCTGTTTTGTTCCGCTCGCGGATGGGACGGTAGCCGGCCGAGCGACCTGCACCCCGAGCGGCGGTGGCGGTGAAGACCAGGGCGACGTGGGCTCGATCATCGTCGTGGTCGCCACCGACGTACCGCTGTTGCCGCATCAGCTAAAACGAGTCGTCAAACGAGCAGCGCTGGGCATCGGCCGGATGGGCGGCATCGGCGGCGATTCGTCCGGCGATATCTTTCTGGCCTTTTCCACCGCCAACCAGGGCGCCGATGCGGCCGACAAGATCGCGGCGGTCCGGGCGATCCCCAACGAGACCATCAACCCGGTGTTCGAGGCCACCATCGACGCCACTTCGGAAGCGATTTTGAACGCCATGCTGGCGGCCGAAACGATGACGGGCGCCAACGGCCGCCGGGTCTTCGCGCTCCCCCACGATCGCCTCCTGGCCGCGTTGAAGAAGTACGGCCGGCTTCGCTGATCAGGTGACCGTCCGACCCAATCCCCGCGGCGATCTCACTCGCCCCGCCACCCCCGTTAGCGCCGCGAGGGCAACCAAGTAGGGCAGCACCAGGAACAACTGGTACGGGACGTCGAGCCCCATCGCCTGAAAGGCGAACTGCAGCGCCGTTAAGGCCCCAAAAGCAAGCGCGGCCCAGAGAACACCGCCTGGTCGCCAACGGCCGAGCACCACGACGGCAATCGCAATGAAGCCCCGGCCCGCCGTCATCCGCTCCGCAAACGCGCCAACTTGGGCCAACACAAGGGTCGCCCCGCCAACGCCGGCAAAGACGCCGCCTACCAACACCGCGATAGTCTGATAGCGCCGAACGTCGATCCCGATCGCAAAAGCGGCGTCCGCCGCCTCCCCCACCGCCCGCAATCGGAGACCAATGGTGGTTCGCTGGAGCACCCACCACACCAACGGCACCGCCAACAATCCCAAGTAGGTCAACGCAGGCTGACGAAACAACGCCGGACCTATCACCGGCAACGACCCCAACAACGGCACCGAAACCGGACCCAACATCCCCAGCTGGAGCTCCCCGCCATGGGTCGCCAGGAGTTGCCGGTACAACACCCCGGTGACCCCAACCGACGCCAGCGTCAACGCCGTCCCCGCAATGATCTGATCGGTCCGGCCCCAAAGGGCCACCGCCGCGAACGCCCCCGCAACCAGCAGCCCGGCCATTGCCGCCGCCAGGACTCCAATCCACGGATCGACCCCCAACGCCCCAAACACCGCCGCGAGACAACCCGCCAGCATCGCCCCTTCAACCGCCAGGTTGATCACTCCTGCCCGCTCGGCAATCACTTCGCCGAGAGCCGCCCACAACAGCGGCGTCGCGATCCGGATCGCGGCCGCCAGAAACCCAACTATCGGATCCATCGCAGGTGCCTCATTGTGCCTTGCCAGGGACTCCCCGCACGCTCAGCAGCGCGACGATGATGATGACGGCTTGCACGACGCTCACAGCCACCGCGGGAACCCCAGCATCCCGCTGCATTCCCGCCGCGCCCGCCTCCAAAGCCCCAAAAGCCAACCCGGCCACCACCACGCCGAGCGGATTGGTCCGAGCAATCAACGCCACCGCAATCGCCGTGAAGCCGTAGCCAGGCGACAGATTCTGATAGAGCGCGTATGTAACCCCCGACACCTCAAAGGCGCCTGCCAACCCGGCCAGCCCGCCTGAGCACAGCAATGCTATCGCCACGGTCCGCTCCACCCGAATGCCCCCGGCCACAGCGGCGGCCTTCGGGGCCTGACCCACCGCCCGAAGCCGGAAGCCCCACTGGCTACGGCGGAACAACACCCACAAAACGACCCCGAGCGCCACCGCCACGAAGAAGCCGACGTGAAGCCGGGTTCCCGGAACCAGCGCCAACCGAACTGCTGACCCGAGCGGATCACTCTGCGGGTACGTCCCCTTGGCTTCCTGGAGCGGGCCTTGCACGGCATAACTCACCAGGCCCTCGGCCACAAAGTTGAGCAGCAGGGTGCTGATGACCTCTAGGACACCGAACCGGAGCCGGAGGCCGACGGGCACCAGAATCCAAGCCGCCCCACCCAAGATCCCCGCAACCAGCGTCGCCACCAGACCCAACGGCGCCGGCCAGGAACCCGTCGCGAGCCCGGCCACTGTCGCCGCCATCGCCCCCACCGCGAATTGGCCCTCGGCCCCGATGTTGAGCGCCCCAGCCCGAAACGAAATCGCCAGCCCCAACCCGATCACGATCAACGGCACCGCCCGGACCATCGTCGCCGAGGTGAGCGCGTACCAGGAACCAAACGCACCTCGCCACAAGGCGCCTAACGCCACCTCGGCGTCGTAGCCAAGCAGGGCTAACCCAAGGCCAAGGATGACCAGCCCCGCCACCCCGCCGCCAATCGGCGCGAGGGCACTCCGAACCGCTTTCATTCCGTGAGACCGAGCATCATCGCCCCGACTGAACCGCGCGAGGCGCCGACCGGCACCGGCACCGGCATCCCCCGGACCACGACCACGACCCGGTCGGCGAGCCCCAAGACTTCGTCGAGATCAGTCGAGTACAGCAATACCGACCCGCCCCCCCGTGCGAACGCTCGTAATTGTTCGTGGACAAACGCCGTCGCGTGGATATCGAGACCTCGAGTCGGGTTCTCCGCGATGATCAGGGCCGGCTTGGCCTCGAACGCCCGGGCCAACACCACTGTTTGTTGGTTGCCGCCGCTCAACGAGCGGGCAGGGGCGTCCGGGCCGCTCGCTCGAATCCCGAACTGGGCAATCAACTCCGCCATCCGGCGCGCCGCCGCCGGCCACCGAAGCCAACGGCCTTTGGCCCACCGTGCGTCCGCCGGCAAACCCAAGACCAGGTTCTCCGTGAGGCTGAAGTTGCCGATCAACCCTTCGGTCGTACGGTCTTCGGGAACAAAGGCTACCGAGGGGCCCCGCATCGACCGGAGCAGCTCTCGCTGGCCGTTACCCTCGACGGCGGCCAGCCCGACGATCTCGCCCTGCCGCGTCTCGAGACCCCTGACCGATGCTACGACCGGCCCGGCCGTTCGCCCCGCCTCGACCGGCGCACCGAGGACTGCCATTTGGTCGGCGGCTGCGTCGCCGACCATCGCTCGCGCCAAACTGGCGGGTGTGCAATCGGCGATCGCCCCCGTGAAGGTGACCTGACCCCGCCGAAGAACCGTCACCCGGCTCACCGACGCAAACACTTCGTCGAGCTTGTGAGTGATGAACACCACCGACCCGCCCCCCAGCG
>JAYVJS010000365.1:0-8425 GCA_043769075.1 Gemmatimonadota bacterium
GCGAGGCGGGGGCGTCAGCATCGTTCGCTCTCGAGCCGACGCGTTGGACTACCTCGGGGCCACCACCGAGCCGCTCGTCGCTCAAGAGTTCGTGCCCGGGGTCGAGTTCGGAATCTTCTACTACCGGATCCCGGGCCAGGCCCGGGGCCGGATCTTCGCGATAACGGACAAACGGTTTCCCGAGGTCGTTGGCGATGGGGGCTCTACTCTCGAGCGGCTGATCCTCCGAGACGACCGCGCCGTCTCGATGGCCCCCTTCTTCTTGGCCAAGCACGCCGCCCGACTTGACGAGGTGCCCGGAGCGGGCCAGCGGATTCAGCTCGTCGAGTTGGGAACCCATTCGAGGGGATCGGCGTTCTTCGACGGTGAATGGGTGCGCACGCCGGAACTCGAGGCGGCCATCGACCAACTGAGCCAGGGATATCAGGGGTTTTGGTTCGGGCGCTACGACATCAAGGCCCACAGCGCCGAGGCGCTTCAACAGGGTCGCGATTTCAAGGTCCTCGAATTGAACGGGGCAACCGCGGAAGCCACCAGCATCTACGACCCCAAGAACGGGTTGTTTGACGCCTACCGGACCCTCCGGACACAATGGTCGATCCTGTTCGAGATTGCCGCCAAGAATGTTGCGGCGGGCACCAAGCCCGCCACCGTGGGCGAGCTGTTCCGCTTGATCGACGTCCATCGTCGCTCACTGGGGGCCCACGTCTCGACCTAACCGAAAGGCCGTGAACCATGGGAGTCGTTGCCCTGAGCAAGAATGCCCTCAAGCTGAGTTGGGCCTGCCAGATCGCCGCCGCGATCATCTTGGGCCAAACCTTGTTCTTCAAGTTTACCGGCGCCCCCGAGTCGGTCTACATCTTCTCCACGCTCGGGGCCGAACCGTGGGGTCGGATTGGTTCCGGCGTCATGGAGTTGCTGGCGGTCATTCTCCTCCTTAACCCGAAAACGCCCGCCCTCGGCGCGGGCTTGGCGATCGGCCTGATGGGGGGAGCCCTTGGCGCCCACCTCACGAAACTCGGCATCGAAGTCCAGGGGGACGGCGGCACCTTGTTCGGCCTAGCCGTGACCACGCTCGTCTCTGCTTTGATCGTGCTCCTGATCCGGCGCCGAGAACTGCCGCTGGTGGGCCATCGCCTCTGAGCGGTTTCAATCGTTAGATTCCGCCCCATCCCCAGAGCGGCACAAACGATGACGGAATCGATCTGGCACGATCTCGGCCCAACCGAGGTGCTTGCCACCCAGGAACTCCAGCAAGTCGTGGTCGGCCGGACTCGGATCGCGCTCTCGTATCGAGACGGGACCTTCGCGGCGATTTCGGGGGCGTGCAATCACGTCGGTGGGCCGCTTGGCGACGGCCGACTGGACGGGGAGTACGTGGTCTGCCCCTGGCACCATTGGAAGTACCACCGCGCCACCGGTCAGGGCGAACCCGGCTACGAACAAGAGGCGGTGCCTCGGTTCGAGACCCGCGTCGAAGCGGGCCACTTGTGGGTCAACCTCGAAGCCGCAACCAAGCGCCAGCGAATCCCGCACGAGCCCCATCCGCTGGCCCGTCCGATCGACCGTGCCGCCGGCCCGATCCGAGTCGCCGGGCTATCGACCACCGCAATGGAGGCCGGCTTTCCTCGGGTTTCCACGTCCGAGCTGTTGCTGCAATCGGCCCTCGACTATGCCACGGGGGCCGGTGCCGAAACCCGCCTGATCAAGCTCAATGACCTGTCGTTCCGCCACTGTGAGGGGTTCTACTCGAAGAGCGCCCACGCTTGCACCTGGCCCTGTTCGATCACTCAAATGGACCCGGCCGACCAGCTCGATCAGGTCTACGAGGCCTTGGTTCATTGGGCTGACGTGGTCGTCGTGGCCACGCCGATTCGATGGGGTGCGGCAAGCTCGCTCTATTTCAAGATGGCCGAACGGCTGAACTGCGTTCAGAATCAGACGACGATCCGAGACCGAGTCCTGATCCGCAACAAGGTGGCGTCGTTCATCGTGACTGGGGGCCAGGACAACGTCCAAGGCGTGGTCGGCCAGATGCTGACGTTCTTCGGCGAGCTCGGTTTCGTGTTTCCCCAATTCCCGTTCATTGCCCACTCCCGCGGATGGACCGCGGAAGACATGGAGAACAACGTCCGGGATGTTCGCCAGAGCACCGAACTTCGAGAAGGGGCCGAGCAACTGATGGATCGGTCGCTCGCCTTGGCCCAGTCCCTGCTGGCGGCCAAGCCCGCCGCGGAGACGGTCGCCCGCGGCGGACGAAAAGCCCATCACCTCGCCTGAGGCGCGCCGTCGCTATTTCGGCACGACGAACATCGTGGCCCAGTCTCGCCCCGCCTTGGCCATCAACTTGAAGTACAGTTTGGCCGCCGCGGTATCGTAGTAGTAGGTGTCCCCGGTCCCGGCATCAAGCTCCGCGAGACTCGCGGCAACCGGGATAGCCACGGAGGTGTTGTAGTCGCGATAGACGTTGACCTGGGCAGTCGGATACGGCACCACCACCCGAACCCACTCCCCGGGCACCAGTGAATTGGCAAACACCTGTGGTTTAACCGGCGTCCCGGCCTTGAAGGTCACCGCGTAGCTCCGGAGCGGCGTGACCGAGGCCGACACCACCCAAGCGTTGTTGGGCACCCCGACGAAGGATCCCGTCGCGCCGTCGTCCCGAACCAGGTCGAGCGGCGCGATCGCTTTCTGGTCGGCCGATCGGATTTGGACGCTGACGAACCGATTGAGACAGACGTACGCGTTCCAGGCCGTCCGAAGAGTACAGGTCGGAGTGACCAGCAGCGGGTTGTTCGCCGCGACGAAAGCGCCGGCGGTGCCGGTCAAGCTCCCATCGACGTCATACATGACGGCCGCCTTGTCGCCGTCTTTGTCGGCCATCGGGTTCTCGAGAAATACTTCGTTGGCGTTGACGAAGGACAGGCCCTTCGCATAGTTGCCGGTGCTGATCGGAAACCCGTTGGTCCGGTTATAGCCTAACGCACTCATGTAGTTGGCGGCCGTCGGCTGAAAATTGACGAATTTCACCCGCTCCGCTCCGACCCGACCGTCATAGAACTCATATCCTCGGACCGGGAACCCGCGCGAAAATGGGGTGGCCGCATTGGCAGTCTGCCCGACGATCACGGCATCCTGAATGAAGGTCTCGTTGGACGCGAATGTGGCGCCGATGTGGTTGTCGGCCAACGTCGGATTGGCGAGCCGGAGTTCCGACCCGCGGAGCCAGACGGCCCGGAACGAGTGCTTGTAGCCGGTGAAGTTTCGGAACGAGGCCGTCACCAGAGGCGTGCGGTTGTCCGCCGGATTCTGGTGGGGCGCATAGTGAACCGTCTCGATCGTGCCGTCGAGCTTCGGGCCGTGGTCCACATTGAGGCCGGTATTCCGGTTCGAGTGAGCCACGTTGTCGCTGAACTCCCGCAGCGGCGTCGATCGAGGCCGAGCCGCACCTCCGACGGACAGGCCGGTCGGAGCCGCCGGCAGGGCAAACCAAAACCCAAATCCCCGGGAGCCGGCCGCGACATTCCGCCGGTAGGTGTTGTCGGGGTTGGTGATCCAGAAGGTGGCCGGGTCGACGTCTGACGGCAGGACTTCCTCACCAGTTACGGGGCGTTTCGTCGCGAGACCTAGGTTCCCGTCAAATACGTTGCCGGTTTCCGCGCCATCCTCGAGAAAATACGCATGCCCGATGTTATCGTAGCAAACATTGTTGGCGACCCGGGCGTTGTTCGACCCGTGGACGGTCACACAGCGGTTGAAGGTTTTCCAGACGCTGTTGTTGCGAAAGTATTGGCCGTCGACGTTGCCGGCCAGGTGCCAGTGCATCGGGTAGCGGGCCAGCTGCTTCTTCTGCCCCATTCGGGTCAGCTCAACTCCCTCGATCCGGGCCACCGCGCCTTGCATGATCATCATGTGGCCGCCGAAACCCGTGGCAGTCGAGCCGCTGTCGCCTTGAATGACGATGTTGCGCGACAGAAGGCCGACTTCCGCCCGCTCATCAACCGCCCGGCCTCCGAACGTCTGGAGCACCCCCCAATGCCCGTAGCGGAGCGGTGCTTGGAGGGTCACCTGGGTGCCTTGAACCTGCGAAATCAGTAGCTCTTCGGCCTGAAACGGATCGAAGTCCGTCGACGCCACCACGATCCGGTCGCCGGCTCGCCAGTCGACCGGGCCGGTGAGCTGAAGCTGACTGGTGCCGACCGTGGCGTTGGCCGCCAGCTTGGTCCAGGTAACTCGCGATTGTCCGTGGAGATCGAGAGATCCGCTCACGACGGCGAGCACTTTGGCGCCGGCGCCTTGAACATTGTCGGTCGAAGGACCCGTCAACGTGATGACCGCCCGCTTACTGAACGGCTTGGCTTCAGTCCCAATCGTCAGGGAGCCTTTAACGATGATCCACCGAGACGTCAGGCCCAAGTCGCGGTCGTCGAATTCGAGGTTGCCGTCGATCGTGAGGCCATCCAACGCGGGCGGGGTGACGTCGAGGCGAATGGTCTTGCCAGCGGGGATCACAACGGCCGAGCCGGCGGCAGGCACCGCCCCGCCGGGCCAGGCCGTCGGGTCCGACCAGTTGAGAAAGGCCGGCGCCGGCGGCGGTGGAGGGGGCGGTGGAGGCGGCGCGGGGGGTGATACCGGACCCTCGCCCGAGGAACACGCCACCATCACCACCAAGGCCAACGGCGCAAAGCGAACGGACGAAAGTCGGCCCATAGGTTACCTCCAATGCTTGGGAAGTCTGTTGGGGACGATATCAGGTGCGACACGCCCGGCCAAGGCCTCAACCGACCCGCACAAACTACGCCGAGGACCCCTCTCTGCTAGTGATTGCATTTGAGGCCGGTTTCGGCCGCGGTTGGACTGGTTCCGCTGCAATCCCTGGAACCAGTGACGGCTTCACCTGCATCTCCGGTAACGGCGCCCACCACCCGTCGAGCACAATGCGAGACTCAAGCATTTGCAAACCCCCGCGACCGGACTAGGATTGGCCAGGAAACACCAGCCTCCTCCGTGACCCCACTGTGACCCTCGACCTTCGTACCCTCGGCTCCGTTGATCTCCGGTCAGATTCCGGGGGGGAGCTTCGGGCGGTATTGCAGCAGCCTAAGCGGCTGGCCCTGCTCGTCTACCTGGCCATCGGCAAACCGGGCCGCCTGGTGCGGCGCGACACCTTGTTGGCGCTCTTCTGGCCTGGACTTGACCAGGAGCACGCCCGGGCGGCCCTCAGGCGAGCCCTCTATTTCCTTCGCCAAAGCTGCGGCGCGCAGGTCATCGCGACCCGAGGTGACGAAGAGGTTGGGATCGACGCCGACCACCTGGTCTGCGACGCCAATCGGTTCGACGATGCCATCGATGCCGACGACCTCAGTACGGCCCTCGAGATCTATCAAGGCGATTTTCTCAACGGATTCTACGTCCAAGGCGCGCCGGAGGCCGAAGCGTGGCTCGATCGGGAGCGAAGCCGTCGGCGCTACGAAGCGGCCCTCGCAGCCTGGCAGTTGGCCCGACGAACCCTCCCCGACATTTCCCGGTCCGGCCGGTTCGCGGAACGGGGCATCGATCTCGCCCCCCACGACGAAGACGCGATCGTCAGCTATCTCAGCGAGCTCGAACGGCTCGGCGAAAGAAATCTGGCGCTCCGCCTTGGTGACTTGGCTGCCGAACGGCTCGCCGCCGACCTCGGGGCCACGCCTTCCCCCGAGCTGGTCCAGCTAGCCAACCGGATCCGGGCGGCAGGCTCCCCGCGGGCGGCGGCCGGCCCACCGCAAGACAAGTGGCTCGTGGCCGTTTGTCCTTTTGCGGTCCGAGGCGAGCCACAGCTGAATTATCTGAGCGAGGGGATGGCCGCCCTCCTGAGCACCAAACTCGATGGGACCGGCGCCATCCGGACCGCCGATCCCGGCACCATTGCCAAACTCCTCGGGCCTTCGATGCCCACCGGGACCGACCTCGCGGCCGGCCAGCGAGTCGCCGAGCAGTTGGGGGCCGGGTTCTTCTTGATCGGGACGATCTTGGAGAGCGGCGGCCGGCTGGAAGCCGGTGTCGGCCTCTACGAAACCAACGGGCGATTGCGGACCCGGGTGGAAGGGCGTTCCGAGGGCGAAGCCGGGCTGTTCGAATTGGTCGACGACTTGGTCCGCCGGCTCATCGCCGACGTCGATCAAAGTGCCGCCGGCCGCCTGGCCCGATTGGGTGCGCTGACGTCCACGTCGCTTCCGGCCCTCAAGCACTACTTGGCCGGCGAACACGAGTTTCAAATGGGCCGGCATCTCCAGGCCCTCGATGCGTTCCGTCGAGCCACCGCCGAAGACCGATCGTTCGCGTTGGCCTACTACCGGATGGCATCTTCCCTGGCCTCGCACGCCCTGATCGGGCCGGCCCGCCAAGCCTCCGCGGAAGCGTTTCGTCACCGCGACCGGCTATCCCCCCACGATCGGCTATTGCTCGAAGCGCAGCATGCGTGGCTCAACGGACACACCGGAGACGCCGAACGCCGCTATGCCGCGCTGACCGTCTCGTTTCCCGAGCAGGTCGAACCGTGGTTCTTACTCGGGGATTTGTTGTTTCATTCCAACCCCTATCGCGGCCGATCGGTGGTCGAAGCGCGGGTCCCATTCGAACGGACCCTCGCGATCGATGAAGGCCACATCGGCGCGTTGACCCAGTTGGTGCGGCTGGCGGCGCTCGATGGGCGCACCGACGATCTGATGAAGTTGGCCGACCGCGCACTCCGGCAAAGCCCTACCGCCGACCAAGCCATCGGTCTCCGGATCCTGATCGCCTTCGCCACCGGCGATCGCCGGCTCCAGGCCACCGTCATCGAAGAATTGGGCCGCGCCCCCGGCCTAGTGACCGCTCGGGCGTTCGCTGACGTCATGTTGTACGTCCGTGATCTTCCCGGCGCCAAGCGACTCGGGGTCGCCGTCCTCCCCTCGGCGCGCTCCACCGAGTTCTCAGCCTTGGGCGACATCGCGATGGCTCATTTGCACTGGGCGTTGGATGAGCCCGCCGAGGCCGCCGAGTTACTTCGGGCGGCGGCGCGCCACGAGCCGGCCTGGTCGTTGGAAACCCGGGCGCTGTTTGCCGCCCTTCCATTCGGCCCAGTCGACGAGACCGAGCGGACCGCGGTGACCGAGGCGCTCCTCGTCTGGGACCCGGCCACCGCCAAACCGAGCGTCGCCGTTCCGTTGGTGTTCCACGACGGCCTCCACGCCCATTTCCGGGTCTACCTGCTCGGCCTTTTGGCCGCCCGCCGCAAAGACCAGCCCGAGCTCCAACGTCGGGGGGACGAGCTCTCTGAACTGTCAGTCCCGCACGGAGCCGAAGTCCTGGCCGAGCAGTTGATCCGAACCCTCGACGCCGAAGCATTGCGCCTCCGGGGCCGACCGGCCGATGCCCTTGCCGCGCTGGAACGGCTTCAGGCCGACGTGTGGTTTCAGTTCGCGGTGGCGTCGCCCTTCTACGCCGGCACCTACCACCGGTTCTTGCGGGCCGATCTCCTCGCGGAGGTGGGCCGAACCGCCGAAGCGGTCCAGTGGTGGCGGACTATAGCAGAGCGGTCGCCGTACGAAGTAGTTTTCGCAAAGGAGGCCGCCCGCCGGGCCAGCCTGGTTGAGTCTACTGCCACCATTTCGAGGTAATCAATGCGACGACGATGCACCGCCGGCCTGATCGCTTTCGGATTGTTGATGTCAGCGGCGGGATGCGTCGCATGGCACCCTCAGTCGGTCGGCACCGGGCCGCTCTTGGCGGCCGCACCGCAGGAGGTCATTCGAGTCCGAACGGCCTACGAACCCAACATGCTGGTCTATAGCCCAAAAATCGTCTCCGACACGCTCACCGGACATCCAAGCCCGACGGCCATCCAGCGCCTCGCCATTCCGGTCCGGGACATCACCGAGGTATCGACCCGCTACCGACACATCGGGAAATCGTTCCTGGCGGGGATTGCGATCGTGGGCGGCGTCGTGGTCTACGGCCTCCTTCAAGGACTCAACGGCCCGGGCCAATAGCCCCCGTCCGCCTAGGGACGGGCGAGCACCCCGAGCCGCAGACGTCCTGGCGGCTCGACCACAATGAGGGCGAAGACAATGATTGTCAGTTATCAACAATTCATAGAAGTAGTTTCAAGTCTCGCCTGTCTTTCTTTCGCCCTAGAGATGAGATAGCCAGTTCGCCCTACCGATGGGTCCGTTACTAAGATCGTCATTCTCCGGAGTCAGCCCCGCGTTGGATCAGCTAGTTCGTTTCCGCCGCCGCCAGCCGATGGCCCCAATCGCCAATAGGCCGGTTGCCAGCAATACCGCGGTCTGGGGCTCCGGCACGACAGATCCGGCGGGGTCGATGGTGAGGTCATCGAACAGCGAGGTTGCTTGATTATTGGTCGCACTCACCTGGGCCCAGCTGACCGACCGGACGTTCCGAAACG
>JAYVJS010000366.1:0-3890 GCA_043769075.1 Gemmatimonadota bacterium
GGTACGGATACCGGGAGACATCTTCCAGGCCCTTCGGGTGAACCGTAATCGAGCCAAAGTCCGCACCGTACCCGACGTGGTCGATCCCGGCGACCTTGACGATGTGATCGATGTGGTCGGCGACTTGCTCGAGGGTGCCGGGCTCCATTGCGGCCATGGTCTTCTCGAGCCACACGAGGTATTCCGACGAGGCCCGTTTCGGATCGTCGGGGTACTTGGCCAGGTACTCGCGTTCTTTGCCGAGAATCCCGGTGGCTTGCTTGGCGGCGGTTTGATTGACGAATGCCGGGAAGATGTTGACCATCACGATGCCCCGGTTCTTCGGCATCAGCCGGAGAATGCTGTCCGGCACGTTCCGGGCGTGCTCGGCCAAGACCCGCGCTGATGAGTGGCTGAAGATCACCGGCGCCTCGGCCACCCGGATCGCATCCGACATGGTGCCGTCGGACACATGGGAAATGTCCACCATCATCCCGGTCCGGTTCATTTCCAAGACCACGGCCTCGCCGAACTTGGTCAGGCCGCCGTGTTTCGGCTCCTCGGTGGCGGCGTCGGCCCAGGCGGTGTTGCCCCCGTGGGTGAGCGTCATGTAGCGGACACCCAGGTCGTAGAACATCCGGATATTGGCCAGCGAGTTCTCGATCGCGTAGCCGCCCTCGATCCCGATCAGCGAGGCGATCTTGCCCTGGCCGTGGATCCGGACAATGTCGGCGGCGGTGGTGGCCCAACCAAGCGACGGCGACTGGGCCGTCATCCGCCGGATCACGTCGATTTGCTCGAGGGCGTAGGTGGCGCCGCCCTTTCCGACAAATGACGCCGGTACGTACGCGGCCCAGAACTGACCGCCCACCATCCCCTGCTTCAGCCGAGGGAAATCGGTGTCGATGTTCTCGAGCCGCTGTTCTGGGTTCATCGTGGAGAGATTGTTCTTGGCTCGCTCCCGGAGCATTTCCGGCAGGTCGTTATGGGAGTCGATCATGGGAACCGCGCGGTGGAGCGCTTTGGCGCGGGCCAGGAACGGGTCGGGCGCTTGGGCGGCCGCTGATTGGCAGAGGCCGAGGATCATGACAAGGGTTAGCGGGCGCATGGTAGCCTCGGTTGGAGGTTCGTTCCGTTTCGATCGGGCCTTGGGCCCGGGCTTCTTTGACTATGCACGGAGCCGCCGTACCACCGGAAGGGCGACCAGCCCTCCGAGCAGGCAGTAAGCGGCAATTACACCGAATCCAGCGGTGTATCCGACCTTGTCAGCCGCGAACCCCACCAGCGGCTGGGCAATGAACCCGAGGCTGTAGAGCGTCTGATAAAGACCGTAACACTGCCCGGACCGGTCAGGCGGGAACAGGAAGCTCGGCAGCGCCAGGAAGGCGGGCATCCCAATCGCGAGCGACACGCCGAGCATCCCGACCCCGACCTGCGGCATGACGCCGGGAACCACAAACAGCCCCGTCGCGATCAGGGCCGCGAAGGTCGCCGCGAGGACATAGGCGATGCCGTTGGCCGGTTTGAGCTGCGACGACAAGAGCGGCTTCAGCACCAAGGCGACGATCGCATACGACCCCACGATTGCCGAGGCCCGCGCCAGCTCGACGCCCCGGGCTACCAACGCATCGGGGCCGAAGGTGAGGAAACCCTCGGTCCCGATACTGTAGCCGAAGTAGGCGATGGCCAGCACCCAGGCGCCCGCGCCCAGCCCAAAGGGGTTGAACCGGGGGGCGGACCCCGAGTCGAGGGTCGCCGCGCTCTTCGGTACCAAGAACAGCATCGCGAGTCCCGCGGCCGCGAGCCCGGTCATCAGCTGCATGGCCGGGCGCCATCCTTGGCCGGCACCGATCGAGCCGAGGACGTTGAGCGCGAGAAAAATGCCGAGGGTGAACGCCATGGTGTAGACGCCCATGACGAAGCCCAATTCCCGCCGGCCGGCAAAAGTCTGGCCCAGCAGCTTGGGAGCGCCGATCATGTGAGCGTTCATGCCGATGGAGAAGAGGAGCCGGCCGGCGCAGAGGACCCAGAACGAGGGTGCGACGGCCATCAGTCCCACTCCCGCGACCATCAACACCCAGCAGAGCAACAGCACTCGACGGACCTGATACCGGTCGAACAGCCAACCCGCCGGGAGTGAAATCACGATCCCGGGTAAGTACCAGAACCCCGACAACAGCCCGGCTTGGGCTCGCGAGATCCCCAGATCCTTGATCCAGAGGCTCAAGAGCGGGAACACCGCGCCAAACCCCATCATCCCGATCGCGGTGGTGAGGAAGACGAGGGCGAGGATGGTCCAGCGATTTCGCATTGGTGCGGCCTCAGGCCGGTCTTTGGACAAAGTCGATGACCATGCCGGCCGCATGGGTGGCGGGGACTCTGAGCCGGTTGCCCGACCGGTCGCACGGGATTTCGCCGCGCTCCAACACCTCACGGCATTGGTCCAGCTCTGCCACGGCGAATCCGATTGCGATGGCGTAGCCGCCAAGCCGGTCGCACCAGGGCGCCGTGTTGCCGTACCGATCGGCCAGCCGCGCGGGGCTTACGATCTCAACCCGCTCCCCGCGTGGAGTGTTGAAGCCGACGAGGTCTGGTCGGGTCTCGGTCGGCTCGGCGCCGAACATCGTCGCAAAGTACTCGGCCTGGGCTTCAGGTCGCTCCGCCACGTAGGTCAAGCTCACGACGTCGAGGGCGCCATTGGGGTGCTGCTGGTAAGCGGGGACAAAGATTGTCTCCGGCTTGTAGTGATGCGACAGGAACAAGGTCAAGAAACGGTGCCGCTCGTCCCGCCAGACGTAGAAACAATGGCTGTTGGTCTCGTCGAAGGATCCGTCGGGCATCGGCACGGCCCGGCGGGCGTTGATGATTGGGTCGGGCGCGAGACCTGTTGCCTCGATCAAGGCCCGGTCGCCCGGGAGGTCGTCGGATGTGAGGCTGACGATCGCCATCCCGTCGCCGCACTGGAACCGGGGCATCATCTTGTCACGGAGGAGCGGGATGCTCCGATCGAGATCGGCTACCAGTTCGCAGTAGGTGTGGCCCAGTTGGAAAATTCGGTTGCAGGACCCGATCTCGACATGGCGTGCGACGGGGAGTACCTGAAAGCCGAGCTGCTCGAAGGCACGGCCGGCCTGGTCGAGGTTTTGGACGGCGTGGGCAAAGTGGTCGAGTGAGCGCATCGTCGCCTCCTACCGTCTTGCCCGGTATGGAGCGAGCAAATGTTCGAGGTCGCGAACGACCAATGTCCGGATCGATCCAACCGGCGCGTAAGCCCAACTGGTATAGGTCCCGACCCACGTGATGTTGATGGCCCGGGCCAAAGCCCGGAGGTCCGCCCCTCGCTTGAGCTGCTTGGCCGTCACGGCCGCTTCGAGCACCCGGCGAAATCCCTCGATGTACCCCTCCTCTCGCTCCCGGGCCTCGGCGGCCGCCTCGGGGGTGGCCAAGTGTCCGGGGTCGAAGAAGTAACTCTTCGAAAGCAGGAAGAGCCGCCGGGCGCTCCGGTCGGCCACCGAGGCCAGCCGTCGGGTCAGGGCGCCGAGCGGGTCGCGGCGGAGGTCGAGGCCGGCGCTAATGGCGGCCATCCGCCGCCGGTCGGCCACGCTTTCCGCGGTGGCCAGGAGCTGGTCGCGGGAGCCAAACCGCTGGACCAGTCGGGCCGCCGTCAGTCCGACCTCCCGCCCGATGGCGGCCAGCGTCACCCGGGGGCCGTGACGGCGCGCCGCCAGGACGACCTGGCGGAGGATCTCTTCGTCGGTGTGACTCGCGCGGCGGCCCATGGGCTGATAACTTAACGCCGTTTAGTCAACTCGCGAGGGTTCCGATGACATGTCGATTCAGTACGGCGGTGGGCGTTCTAGCGATCCTGGGGCAACCGCTACCCGCCCAGGCACCGGACCGGTGGCAGCCGA
>JAYVJS010000367.1:0-6918 GCA_043769075.1 Gemmatimonadota bacterium
AACCCGCCCAGGCCCCCGGGATGCTGGGCGCCCCGCCGGCTGAACCCGCGGGCGCCTGACCGAGCGGACACGGAGACCACCCTTACACTCTCGGGGGGGCCGGCAACGGCCCCTTCGACGTAGCGACCCATGACTGATCGTCCCCCCTACCGCGCCGCCGTCGTCGCGGCCCTCGTGATCTTGGCCGGCTACGTATTCACGCTTGCCCCCTCCGTTACGTTCTGGGATGCGGGCGAGTTTGTCGCCTCGATGAAGGTCCTGGGTATCCCGCATCCGCCGGGAACACCCCTCTTTATTCTGTTGGGCCATGTGTGGGGCAACGCGCTGCCGTTCGGCGAGTTTGCCTGGCGCACCAATCTCTTGAGTGCCGCCTTCAGCGCAGGCGCCGCTGGTTTCTGGTTCCTGCTTGTCCATCAGGTGCTCCTGAAGCTGGCGCCGGGCCACGAGCGCGCGGTCCGTTGGCTTCGTTGGGCAGGGGCGGGGGCGGCCGCGATCCTCTCCGGGTTCTCGTTCACCAACTGGCAGAACTCAAACGAGACCGAAGTCTACGCCGTCGCGAGTTGCGTTGTGGCCGCCGCGGGGTGGCTCTGCCTCCGGTGGCGCGACGGGCGCGGGACGGACCGGTCCTCCCGGCAGCTGCTCCTGATCGCCTACCTCCTCGGCGCGTCGATTGCCAATCACCTCCTGGCACTTCTGGCGGGCCCCGCCGTGCTCGGATTCCTGTTCGTTCACCTTCGCGAAGCTCCGAACCTGGATCCAGCCGAGCGGAAACGCGAATGGTCACAAGCACTGGTTCTCGCGGGAGTCTGGGTCCTCCTGCTCGGCGTGGGGCTCGGCAACACGGCCGTGGCGGGCTTTGGGGTGATCCTCGTGGTGGCCTGCGCGGCATTCGCGATGTCAGCTGGCAATCTCAGCTTCGCCGTGGCTGCGGTCGGCTTGGCCTTGATTGGGGTCACCCCGTACCTCTTCTTGTTCCTTCGGTCGCCCCAGAATCCGTTCATCAACGAGGCGGCGCCCGGCACCTGGGACGCCCTCTTGGCGGTGATCCGCCGGGAGCAGTACCCGCCCCGTAGCCCATTTGACGATCCGACGTTCGCTCACGGGCCAGAGAACCCGGGCCGGAATCTCACGATCATCGGTCTTCAGCTCATCAACTACATCCAGTATTTCGACTGGCAGTGGGCTCGAGGGGTTGCGACGAAGGTCGGCGCTTTTCCGCTCCGGACCTTGGTCACGCTCCTTTTCCTTGGCCTCGGCCTCCATGGGTCGCTCGCCCACCGGAAACTCGACAAAAGCAGTTGGTGGTTCTTCTTTGCGCTCTGGGGAGCGACCGGTCTCGGGTTGATGGCGTATATGAACTTCAAGCCGGGCTTTTCGGTCGGCTTCGCGCAGTATCCACGAGGGGACCAGCATGAAGTCCGGGAGCGCGACTATTTCTTCGTCCTCAGCTTCGTCGTCTGGGCCTGCTGGTCGGCGATTGGACTTACCGAAATCGCCGTGGGCTGGGCTCGGCGCCTGGCGCCGACTCGTCGGCTCCTGGTGTTTGGGACCTTTGCGGTCGCCTTCATTCCGGTAATCGCGAACTTCAAGGACGCCGATCGGAGGCACGGGCCTGATGCCCGATTGGCTGGTGACTTTGCGTACAACCTGCTGAACTCGGTGCCGCCCTACGGCGTGCTCTTCACCTTTGGCGACAACGATACGTTCCCTCTGTGGTGGGCCCAAGAGGTCGAGGGGATAAGGCAGGAGGTTCGAGTCGTTTGCCTCGCGCTGGCACGGACCGATTGGTACATCCGTCAAATGCGGGACAACCTGGAGCGCGACTTCAACCCGGCCACCTCCGTTCCGTATTGGCGGACCGCCCCCGCCGTCAAGCCGACCTGGCCGCTTCACACGATGACCGACGCCGAGATCGCGGCGGCGGTTCCCCAGTACCTGGCCAAACCGGTCGAGATCGGCTTCGGTCCCTATCGGACCCGGCTCGACAGTAACACGGTGGTCTACACCGAAGACTTTGTCTCGATTCGGCTGATTCAGCAGAACTTCGGCCGTCGGCCGATCGGCTGGGGCCTGACATCGAGCGGCAAGTACTACGGCCTCGAACCACTACTGCTGCAACGAGGCCTCGGCATCACCCTCGAAGCCAAGGTCCCGGATACGGCGGATCGCAACCTTGATTTCCGGCGGATGTTTGATGCGCCACTCGACATCAAGGCCACTGAAGAGCTGCTCACCGCCAACTACCGCTACTCGGAGTTGATGGCCCGGTCGGCCGGGGGCCTGGAAACGACGGCCGCCGGGATCGCCCAGACCCTGGCGATGCCGTTCACCCAATTGGCGTTCCATGCCGAGGGAATCGGCGATTTGGCCGGAGTCGTGCGGTACCTCGAGAAGGCGGCCAAGTTGTCGACCAACCCGGGGGTAACGGACGCGTTGGCGGAGGCTCGAGCCCGGCTCAAGGCGAATCTTGATTCGGTGCTTCCAAAAAGCAGGTAAGTCCTTTTATCTTAGAAGGTTATGGCCTACGAGGATATCCCAGGGCGGCTGGCCGCAGTGCGCGAACGAATCGCTAACGCCCAGGCGCGGGGCGGATTCGCGCACCCGGTCACCATCGTAGCGGTCACCAAGACGCATGGGCGCGAAGCGGTGGTCGCGGCGAAAGCAGCCGGCCTAACAGACGTTGGCGAAAACCGAGTCCAGGAGGCGTTGGCCAAGCAGGAGGCCGTTGGCCCCGATCTCGACATTGCCTGGCACTTGATCGGGTCGCTGCAGCGTAACAAGGCGAGGCAAGCGGTTGGCCGGTTCCGGCTGATTCATTCGGTCGATCGGGCTGATTTGGCTGATGAACTGGCCCGTCGGGTAGGTGCGGGGCCACCGCAGGCGGTCCTCGTCGAAGTGAATTGCAGTGGAGAAGCACAGAAGGGCGGGGTGACCCCCGACGAGGCTCCGGAGCTGGTGGCCGGAGTCCTGGCGCACCCAGAACTCGAGTTTCGGGGCCTGATGACGATGGCCGCGCTCACCGCCGACGCGCGGGCGCAGCGGGCCACCTTTGCCAAGCTGTTCGGCCTCAAGGAAACGCTCGAGCGGTCCGGGCATCCGGTCGCCGAATTGTCGATGGGTATGTCTGGCGATTTTGAGACTGCAGTCGAGGCAGGCGCCACCATGGTGCGGCTCGGAACTCTTCTGTTCGGAAGGCGGGAACCATGACCGAAGACGGCTTCCAACTCAGCGCCCACGATGTTCGGCATCAGGAATTCGGCCGAGCCATGCGAGGGTATGACCAATCCCAGGTCGACGATTTCAAGGAACGGATTGCCCAGGAACTCGATCGCCTCTGGCGCGATAGGGGCCAGAACAACGACCGTCTCCAGAGCATGATGGAGCAACTCAAGGTGTTTCGGGACCGAGAACGGGCCATGAACGATGCCCTGATCGCGGCGCAGCAGCTCCGGGCGGATGTTCAATCCCAGGCCGACAAAGAGGCCGACCTGATCCTCCAAAAGGCCCGGGCCCAAGGCGATCAGATCCTACTCGAAGCGCGAAATGAAGCCCACCGCCTCATCGAACAGGCGAACGTCGATGAACAGCGACTCCACTACGCCAACGAAACGGTGCGGCGCCAGTTCTCGGCCTATGTGACCAGCTATCGGCGGCTGCTCGAACGGGAGCTTGATGAGCTCACGGTCCTGTCGACCGCCGATGCCAGAACGCAGGCCCCGGCATTGTCCGACGCGCCGCTTCGGCGGCCAGCCTGAATGGCCGGTTTTCCAGCCTGGCCGGACGGGGGCCCCGATCACCTCGAACGAGGCGTTCTCAGCACCTGGAAGGCCGAGGGCCTGTTTCAGCAGGTCCAGGCTCGGCGGAGTGAGGGTCGACCGTTTGTCTTTTTCGAAGGACCTCCCACGGCCAACGGGAAGCCGGGCATTCACCATGTGTTCTCCCGGTCCATCAAGGATTTGTTCTGCCGGTTTCGGTCGATGCAAGGCCGCGCCGTCACCCGGATCGCCGGGTGGGATACCCACGGTCTTCCGGTCGAAATCGAAGTCGAAAAGAAGCTCAACCTCAAAGGCAAGAAAGACATTGAGGCCTACGGGATCGAGGCTTTCAATCGGCTCTGTCGCGAGAGCGTGTTCACGTACCAAGCCGATTGGGTCGAGCTGTCTGATCGGATCGGCTATTGGCTCGACTACGATCGGCCCTACGTCACCTGCACCAAGGAGTATGTCGAATCGGTCTGGTGGCTCCTCCAGCGGTTGCACCAGAAGCAACTCCTTGTCCGAGGGCATCGAGTGCTTCCCTATTGCCCCCGGTGCGGGACCACCCTCTCGAGTCACGAGTTATCGTTAGGCTATGCTGAGGTTCGGGACAAATCGATCTATGTGACCTTTCCGTTGGACGACGATTCTGGGAGAGAGTTGGTGATCTGGACGACGACCCCATGGACCGTGGCGTGCAACGTGGCGGCCGCCGTCCATCCGGATCTGGAGTACGGCACCTATCGGATGTCTGATGGTCGTCGCTTGGTGGTGACGACGGCCCGAGCCCACATTCTGGCGGCCGGGAAGGACGATCCCGCCCCGGTACCGGAGCTCGTCGAGCCGGGCAGCGCCCTGATCGGGAAGCGGTATCGGAGGCCGCTTGACCTGTTCGACCTGCCCCCCGGCGACCATTCGGTGGTCGTGGCCGGCGGGTTTGTCACGGCCGAGGATGGCTCCGGGATTGTCGGCTTGGCCCCTGCATTCGGGGCCGACGATTTTGCGACCGGACACAAGTACGGCCTCGCCATGCTCCGGCCGGTCGCGCCCGATGGCACGTTCGTTGGATCCTCGTGGGCCGAGCTCGAGGGCAAGTTGGTGACCGCCGACGAGACGACCGAGCTGGTGATTCGTCGCCTCAAGTCGGACGGCCGCCATGTCAAGACCGAGCAGTACGTCCACACCTATCCGCATTGTTGGCGTTGCAAAAGCAAGCTGATCTACTACGCCAAAGACTCGTGGTTCGTGAAGACATCGGCGGTCAAAGACCGCCTGGTCGAACTCAATCGGACGATTCAGTGGCACCCCCCTGAAGTCGGATCCGGCCGATTCGGGGAGTGGCTGGCCAACAACGTCGACTGGGCCTTGTCGCGCGATCGGTATTGGGGAACGCCGCTGCCGATCTGGGTGTCCGATGCCGATCCGAAGGTTATTGAGGTCATTGGGAGCTTGGCTGATCTTGAGCGCCACCTGGGGCGGCCGCTCCCGCCGGACTTCGACCCCCACAAGCCGTTTATTGACGACCTCACCTGGCCCGCGGCTGGTGGGGGCACCATGCGCCGGGTCTCCGAAGTGATCGACACCTGGTTCGACTCAGGCGCGATGCCCTATGCGCAGTGGCACTATCCCTTCGAGCACGAGGCCGAGTTCGCCAAGCACTTCCCGGCTGATTTTATCTGCGAAGGGGTCGACCAGACCCGCGGTTGGTTCTACTCGCTGTTGGCGATTGGCACGACGGTGTTCGACGAGATCCCGTACCGCAACGTCGTGGTCAACGAACTGGTCCTCGACGCCGAGGGCCAAAAGATGTCCAAGAGCAAGGGCAACACGGTCGACCCGTGGGCGACCGTCCAGGAGTTCGGCGCCGACCAGGTGCGGCTCTACTTGCTGGCCTCAAGCCAGGTCTGGTTGCCGAAGCCGTTCGATCGGGCGGCCATTCCGGACGCGGCGGGGGGGTTCCTCAACACGCTCCGCAATACCTACAACTTTTTTGCCCTCTATGTCGTTTCGGCGCCGACCCACGTCGACAATGACTCTCTCCTCGACCGGTGGATTCAGAGTCGGCTGGCGTCGACGATCGCGGTCGTGACAGCGGCGTGGGAAGGATATGACGCGACAACCGGGGTCCGAGCGCTGATGGACTTCGTCGACGAATTGTCGAACTGGTATGTGCGCCAGAGCCGGGCCCGGTTTTGGGCACCCGGGCGGGCGGCCGATCCCGCGGCGGCGGCCACCTTGTCCGGATGTCTGATTGCCGTCGCCAGGATGTTGGCGCCGGCGGCCCCGTTTACAAGCGACTGGATCCATCGGGCCTTGGTCGGCGAGTCCGTCCATCTGGCGAATTTTCCGGCGGCCCGCGCCCTCGCGATCGAGCCCGACCTGGACCGTGCGATGGATGGGATTCGTCGGCTCGCCTCCCTTGGCCGGAGTGCCCGGGAGGCGGGGAGCCGCCGGGTCCGCCAGACCCTCGGTACGATGCGGGTGGCGGTGCCGAAAGAGGTCGACAACCCCAGGTTTCGGGAGCTGTTGCCGTTGCTGGCCCAGGAAATGAACGTTAGGTCCATCGAGGTAGTGGGAGCGGATGCGGGGCTCGTTCGGCTCAAGGCAAAGGGCAATTTCCGGAGCCTGGGGAAACGGTTCGGGAAGGACACCCCGCGGGTCGCCGCACTCGTGCCCGCCCTGCTTGCGGAGTCGCTCGGGCAGCTCGAGCGGGGCGCCCCAGTCGAGGTTGAGTTCGAAGGGAACCCGGTCAGGCTGGAGCCTGAGGATGTCTTGCTCGAACGCGAAGTTACCAGCGACTGGCTGGTCCAAACCTCAGGGCCGTTCCTCGTTGCGCTCGACCCGACCATCACCCTCGAGCTGGCGAGCGACGGCCTGGCGAGGGAGATCGTGAGCCGGGTGCAACGGCTCCGAAAGGATGCCGGGTACGAGTACACCACCCGGATCGAACTCGCGGTTTCGGGCGATGCCGTGGTGCTCGATGCCGTCCGGGAACACTCGGCGTTTGTCCAGGAAGAGACCTTGGCCCAAACGTTGCTCATCGGCGAAATGTTGGTTCCACATGACGCGCAGGACGCCGCGCGTATCGACGATCACCAGGTGAGGTTGGCGGTCCGACGGTCGGCCGGCCGGCATCCCACGTACCACTGAGGTTGTGATGAAG
>JAYVJS010000368.1:0-13283 GCA_043769075.1 Gemmatimonadota bacterium
CTGAAAGATTTCCCCCCGGAACACCGGCATGAATTGTTCGTTCTCGCCCCAGATCTCCGACTCGAAGGACGATCCGCCGGCGGCAAAGTGCCCCACCACGGTCCAGTCTTGCTCGGCAAATCGCACCACCTGGCCGACCTCCGAATTCGGGAACCGCTTGGCATAGGCCACCCCAACGACCACCTCGCGAGCGCCGGACTTGAAGGTCCGTCCCGCGACGATCTCGACGCCTTTCCGCACTTGGAAGGCTTGGGCACTGACCCCGCGAACCACGACGTTGGCCATCCCGCCGCCGCCGACCCGTTCGAGCGGCACGACCACAAAGGTCTCCGAACTGATCATCGGCTGATTGTCGGCATCCCGAGCCACGAACGGATAGCCGGCCACCACACTCGCCGCTTGGCGGGAAATCCCGCTGTTCATCTCGGTGTTGGCGCCCTTTCGAAGCAGCATGACATTTTCCGCCGATCCAGTCCCCACCAGCGCCGCCCGAAACCCGCTGGCTAACGCATTCATCGACACGAACACGGCCACCACAAGGGCCATCCCGAAAGCGGTGGCCAAGGTCGACATCGGCCGTTGCCGCAAACTCCGGATGTTGTAGATAATGGGGACTTTCATCTGCCACTCTCCTTAGGCAACGCGCCGGAGCGCACTGACGACCGACAGCCGGGCCGATTGGATGGCCGGAATGGTCCCACTAATGAGCCCCAGGGCCAACGCCAACAGCAACCCAAGGCCAATCGTGCCGTTGGTAACCCCAAAACCCGGGAAGAATGAGGCCATCGGATTCTTGCCCATGAACGCCAATCGGGCTAACCCAAGCCCAATCGCACCACCGAGCAGGGTGATCAGCAATGACTCGGCCAGCACCAATCCGAAGACGGTCCGGTTCTGAAAGCCGATGGTCTTGAGGACCGCGATTTCGCCGATCCGCTCCCGGACCGCCATCATCATCGTGTTGGCGGCCACGAAGAGGATCGCGAAGAACACCGCCGTACCGATCGCTTTGACCAAGAAACCGATGTTGCCCCACATGGTGACGAATCCGGCCGAGAAAGCTCGCTCGGTTTCGGTCTTGGTGGGAGCGGTCGAGTTCTTGAACTGGGCGTCGATCGAGGCCGCAATATCGGCGGCCCCATCGGGCCGGTCGAGTTCCAACACGAACCACCCCGGGCTCATACCCGGGGTCCGCTCGTAGAGATACTCGTAGTGGAAGAAGAAGTTCTCGTCACCGGACGCGGCGTCTTTCGGGGTATAGGCGGCGCGGATCACGAAAGGCCAGTCGCCCTGGAAGATCGTCCCCTTGAGGGTCACGGTTTGGCCGACCTGCCAGCCGTACTTCTTGAGCAACCCGACCCCGACCAATGCGGCGGTCCGCTCTCGCAAGAAGACATCCTTGTCGCCGGCCGTGATTTCGAGCTCCGGATACATCGGGAGATAGGTTTCGGCCTTGATCGCGAACTGGGCGAAGAAGTCCTGGGGGTTCTGGTAGTAACCACCGAACCAATTCGACCAGCTGACCCCCTTGACGCCCGGGACCGACCGCAGCCGGTTGGCATGTGCTTCCGGCAGCACGAACGTGATCCCTGAAGCGCTTGAGGTAATCAGCCGCGCCTCGCTACCGACGGACGCCGCCGCATCGAGCGTCGTGATGAACGACCGAAGGATCCCGAACAAGAAGAACGCGATCACCACACTCGCGATCGTGAGCCCGGTGCGTTTCTTGTTCCGGAACAGGTTCGCCCCCACTAATCCGGCAACGGTCATCGCGACAGCACCCCCTTGTCCATATGCATGATGGCCTTGGCCCGCTCGGCGGCATGGGCGTCGTGAGTGACCATGACGATGGTCTTGCCGAACTCGCCCGAGAGCCGCTCCAACAGGCCGAGAATTTCATTGCCCGAGGCCGCGTCGAGGTCGCCGGTGGGCTCGTCGCCCAAGATGATGGTCGGATCACTGACCACCGCCCGGGCAATCCCCACCCGCTGTTGTTGGCCGCCCGAGAGTTGCCGGGGGAAATGCTCCGACCGGTCGGTCAGCGCGACCATTTCGAGGGCCGCCATGACGTGATCGCGCCGCTGCTTCTTCGAGAGATTGGTGAGCAATAGCGGCAGCTCGACGTTCTGGGCCGCGGTCAGCACCGGCAACAAGTTGTAGAACTGGAAGATGAAACCGATGTGGGTCGACCGCCAGGTGGCCAATTGTCTGGCGTTCATCCTGGTAATGTCCTGCCCGTCGACCACCACACTCCCGCTGGTCGGGGTGTCGAGGCCGGCCAGGATGTTGAGCAGGGTGGATTTGCCGCTCCCTGAGGGCCCCATCAACGCCAGAAATTCGCCTTCCTTGATATCGAGGTCGACGTTCTCAAAGACCCGAATCTCTTCGGTGCCGCGCCGATAGGCCTTGGCCAGGCCCCGGATCTCGACCAAGACGCGGCTGGCCGCCGAGCTAACGACAGCCGGGCTACTTGCTGGGGATGACATTGACCTTGGCTCCGTCTGTGAGGTCCTGGGGCGGATCGAGCACCAAGCTCTCGCCCCCCGAAAGTCCGCTGCGCACTTCCCGCCTCCCGCCCGACACCGGACCGGCATCGATCGTCGTCCGCTTCACCACCCCGTCGCGGACCACCCAGACCACGGTGGTTCCGGCCTGGTTCGCCACCGCCGCCACGGGCACGAAGATCCGGGCCGGCGCGTTAGGCGACACCGTCGCGGTGTCGAGGAACTCGACCCGGGCGCCCATTTCCGGCAAGATCCGGGGGTCGCGATCGGTGATGCTGACTTTGACTTGGACCGTGGCCCGCTGGCGGTCGGCGGTCGGCACGATCTGGCGGACCCGGCCCGCAAAGGTGGCGGTCGGATACGCGTCGAGCACCACTCGGGTAGGCTGCTTGTCTTTGATTTGGGCGATGTACGCTTCGTTGACGTCGACTTCGACTTCGAGCGTCTTCAAGTCGGCCATGGTGACCACCGCCCCACGGGTCAGCCCGCCCGCCGAGGCGACCGGCGCCACCACTTCGCCGACCTCGGCGTCCTTCCGAAGCACGGTACCGTCGAACGGCGCCCGGATTGTGGTGTTGGCCAGATTGGCCCGGGCAAAGGCCACCGACGCCTCGGCGGCTTTGATCTGAGCCAACTGCACGTTCACTCGTGCCTCAGCCGAGGCCAGCTGGGATTCAAGATCCTCGGCGACCCGGGCCGGCTCGAGCTTCTTGGCGAGAAGTTCCCGCGAACGAGCCAAGTCGCGGCCGAGTTGATCGCGAGTTGACCGCGACTCCGCCACCGCCGCCTCGGCCCGGAGTTGCTCGGCTTCAGCTTGGGCCACCGCGGCGACATAGTCGTCATTATCGAGCCGAGCCAAAATCTGGCCCCGGCGGACCACGCTGCCCTCTTCGACCGACAAGGAAGCCAGGCGGCCGGAAATCCGGGACGCCACCGAGGCCCGGGTTCGAGCCACCACATATCCGTTAGCGGTAATCCCAGAGGCATTGGCGCCTCCGCCCCCGACGATTTCAGCCCGGGCCACCTTCACCTCGACCCCGCCGCCCTTTTTCAGGACGAAGAAGTAGAGGATCGCGATGAACGCCACCGCGGCCACCGCCAAGATGAGCGGCCATTTGAGAATCTGGCCGGGCGAAGAGTTGGACTGGTTCCGGTCGATTCGGAGCCGGCCAAGGTCAGGACGCGGTGTGGTCATGCGACTCGGTACGGTTTTAGGAGTTCTGTCGTGAGATACGTCGTACGCTATATCGTGCGATAGGTTTCAGGTTCAGGAACCAGTATAACTGGGCGCACGGCGGGCCGCAGCCGCCCCGGTCGCTTCCTTGAAGTCATTTGAGACCAACAGCTTCCGGACCTCGTCGGCGGAGACCCGAAGGGCGGCATCGGCCGAGGATTCGGCCGCCCGAATTGCCCGCTTGGTGGCGCCGATGGCCAAGGGCGCCTGCTTGGCGATCCGCTCGGCCATGGCCAGGGTGACCTTTTCCAGCGACTCGGCCGGGATCAGCTGGTTCACGATCCCAAGCCGGTGGGCTGTGTGAGCGTCGAACCGGTCGCCCAAGAAGATCAGCTCTTTGGCTTTGGCGGGACCCACCAACTCCGGGAGCCACGCGCAGCCGCCCAAATCGGGCAAGATCCCGAAGTTCACCTCGGGCAGCGCAAAGGTGGCATCCTCGGCGGCCATCCGGATGTCGCAGGCCAGGGCCAACTGCATCCCGGCGCCTAACGCGTAACCATGGACCATGGCGATGGTGGCAAACGGGGCATCGCGAAGCCAGGTAAACGCCAACTGGACCTCCGCCACATCCGGGATCGGTGACTGCCCGGTGCCGGCCGACTGCCCTTGGGCCATCAGGACGGTCAGATCGATGCCGGCCGAGAAGGAATGTCCTTCACCGGAGACCACCACCACCCGCACGCCGGGATCGTCTTCCAGCGCGACCCCCACGGCTTTGAGCTCCCGCCACATTTCGAGCGACTGGGCGTTCCGTTTGTCCGGCCGATTGAGCTTGAGCCGGACGACGGGGCCTTGCCGCTCGAGCAGGAGCGTTTGGTAGGTCACCGGGCCCCGACCTGCCCTCGAACCGCCGCCACCATCTTGGCGGGATCGAAACCGAGCCCGGCGCGGAACACCAACTCGACATTCTTGATGTCGGCAATCCGGGTGGCTGGATTCCCGGTCACCAGGACGAGGTCGGCATCTTTGCCGACCGTCACCGAACCGGTCTCGGCAAAAATCCCTAACGCTTTGGCGCCGTTCGACGACCCGACCTGGATCGCTTCGAGGGGGGTAAAGCCGGCCTCGACCAACAACTCGATGTTTCGTTGGTTGCCGTAGCCGAAAAGGGCGCCGCCGTTGCCGGTCGGATCGACGCCCGAGCCCAAGATCCCGCCGGCCTTCGCGAACGCCCGCTCGTACTTCATCCCGGTCTTGAAGACATCAAGGGGAATTCCGCTGTTGCTTTCGGCGATCCGGGCCCGCGAAGTCAAATACTCGGTCCGGGCATCCGACGACATCGCGTCCAAGACCCGTTGGTCGAGCGGCGGCCGGTTGGCCACGAACAACTCGTACACCACCAAGGTCGAGCTCAACGCCACCTTGTGATCGATCAGGTCCTTGAAGGTGGCCTGGACGTCGGCGCCCTCGACATCGAGCCCAACGAAGCTCGTCATCATGTTGGGCGAGCATTGATCGGGTTTCCGGGTCTTGTCGTAGTCGGAGTTGGCAAACAGACCGTGCTCCAAGCCGTCGATGCCTAGGGCCACGGCTTCGCGGTACGGCACCGAGCAGAGGTGGCCGGTGAATTTGATCCCGCGTTTGTGGCCCTCATCGATTGCGGCCTTCATGGCGGCGCGGCTGACGCCGGTGTAGAACTTGAGCCACGACACGCCCTCCTGGGCCCAGTACGCCACCACCCGGCGGGCTTCCTCTTCGTTGTTGAGCCCGACCATCGTGCTCCCCGGACCATTGCCGGGTCCGGTCAAGTAGGGTCCGGTAATGAAAATCCGGGGACCGGCCATCTGCCCGCCTTCAATGGCGCGGCGGAGGTTGAGCTCGGCGTAGGGGTTGTTGGCCCCGGTGGTCCGGATCGTGGTGACGCCGCTCGCCAAGTAGAGCAACGGGGCCGAGAAGTTCGACTGGACCGCGCGGCCGGACGTGGTGTAATAGCTGTGATCGTGGAGCCCAACCATGCCGGGCAACAGGGTCTTCCCGGTGCCGTCGATGATCCGGGCGCCGGCTGGGGCCGCCCCGGTGCCGATCGACGTGATTTTCCCGCCCGAAATAACCACGGTCTGGCCTTCGACCGGCGGATTGGCGAGGCCGTCGATGACCCGGACGTTAGTGATCGCGACGACCGGGGCGTCGACCGCCACGTACTGGGCCACTTGCGGCGGGCGCTGGGAAGCGGCCACGGTCGTGCCGCACAAGACGGCCGCGACGATACTATGGATTGATTTCGACATGGGGCGAGGCTCCTTTGGGGCCTGGGGGCTAGGCGATTATACTGTCCAGACGATCATCACACGAGGCCCCGACGTGGCGGACGAGCAGGTCGCATTAGCATCATCCCGGGGCGCTCGGTGGGCCTACCTTGCGGCCGGCCACTCGTTTGTTGCCCTCGGGGTTGTCGGTGCGTTCCTGCCGGTCATGCCGACGACGGTGTTTCTGCTGCTGGCGGCGTCGTGCTACGCCAGGGCCTCGACTCGGTTCTACCAAAAACTCCTGTCCCATCCGACCTTCGGCCCGATCGTCCGTGATTGGCGAGAGCATCGGACCATGAAAGCCCGGACCAAGCGGGTGGCGGTGGTCACGATCGTGGTGACCTTCGCTCTTACGATCTGGATCATCCCAATTGCCTGGGTCCGGGCGATTCACTTCCTGACCGGGGCCGCCCTCGTCACCTTCATCATCCGGATCAAGACCAGGCCCTAGAGAATGTACTTCCGGAGATCGTCGTCGGATACGATCTTCGCCAGGCGGTCTCGGACAATGGCCGCGTCAATCACGATCTTCTTCTCGAAATTCGGCAACTCGAACAACGCCTCATCCATCAAGGTCGCCATCACGGTGTGAAGCCGGCGGGCCCCGATGTTCTCCATCCGTTCATTGGCGTGCGCCGCGATCCGGGCCAGCTCGGCAATCCCGTCGTCGGTGAAGATCAATTCCGCCTGCTCAGCCGCCACCAACGCCTGATACTGCTTGGTCAGGGCGTTCTCGGGCTCTTTCATGATCCGGACGAAGTCGGCTTCGGTCAGCGGGGTCAGTTCGACCCGAATCGGAAACCGCCCCTGGAGCTCCGGAATCAAGTCCGAGGGTTTCGAGACGTGGAAGGCGCCGGCGGCGATGAACAGGATATGGTCGGTCTTCACGTAGCCGTAGCGGGTCTGGACCGTCGACCCCTCGACGATCGGCAGCAGGTCTCGCTGGACCCCTTCGCGCGAAATGTCCGGCCCGCCCGATTGGGATTTTTCCCCGGCGATCTTGTCGATCTCGTCGATGAACAAGATTCCGTGGTTCTCGACCCGGTCGAGCGCCTCATTGACCACGTCGTCCATGTCGACCATCCGGCGAAGCTCGTCGTCGATCAAGATCCGGCGGGCTTCAGGGACCTTGACCGTGCGGCGCTTCTTCCGTTTCGGCATCATTTCCTGGAGCCACTCGCCCCAGTTGACGTCGGCGCCTTCCATCCCTTGCGGCGGCTGGGGCATGAAGTCCATCGGGGCGAAATTCTGGGACTGAACTTCGACCTCGACCTCGCGGTCATCGAGCTTGTTGTCGGTCAACATCTGGCGGAGTTTTTCCCGCGACCGGGTCCGCCGCTCGGCCTCGGCGTCCTGCTGCTCCTTCGAGACCGTCCCGCCGGGGGTGACCACAAAGACCTGCGACCCCTCGTCTGCGGCTTTGGGCGTCGAGGCCGGCGGGAGCGGCGGCAACAACAGATCGAGCAATTTCTCGTCGGCCTTTTGCTCGGCTTGATCGAAGACCTCGTCCTCGCGCTCGGTCCGCACCAGACTGAGCGCGGCATCGACCAAGTCACGGACCATCGTTTCAACGTCCCGACCGACGTACCCCACCTCGGTGAACTTCGACGCTTCGACTTTGATGAACGGTGCCCCGGCCAATCGGGCCAGCCGGCGAGCGATTTCGGTCTTCCCGACCCCGGTCGGGCCGATCAGGATGATGTTGGACGGCGTGATTTCATCCCGGATGCCGTCGGGGGCCTGACTCCGTCGCCACCGGTTCCGGACCGCGATGGCAATGGCCCGTTTGGCGGCGTCCTGCCCAACGATGTACCGATCGAGCTCCGCGACGATCTGGCGGGGCGGCATTTCCTCGAGCCACGGCAAGGGCGGCGGAACTTCTCCCTCAGCGGGGGCAGGTACCGGCTTGGTGGCCATCAGGTCGGAAGCTCGAGAATGGTCAGGTGCTTGTTGGTAAAGATGCAGATGTCGGCCGCGATTTCGAGCGACCGCTGCACGATGGCACGCGGCGTCAAAGTCGGGTCGGGAATCAGCGCCCGGGCCGCTGCCAGGGCAAAGTTCCCACCGGAGCCCACCGCTAACACGCCGTCATCGGGCTCGAACAACTCGCCCGATCCGCTGATCAAATAGCTCCGTTCCAAGTCGGCCACCACCAGCATGGCTTCCAGCCGGCGGAGGACCCGGTCGCTCCGCCAATCCTTGGCCAGCTCCACCGAGGCCCGGCCCAGGTTGCCCGGATAGCGGTCGAGTTTTTCCTCGAACTTTTCGAGCAGGGTGACGGCATCGGCTACCGAGCCGGCAAAGCCGGCCAGGACCCGGCCGCCCTTGAGGGAGCGGATCTTGTTGGCGGTGGATTTCATCACCGCCTCGCCAAGGGTGACCTGGCCGTCGCCGCCTAACGCGACTTTGCCGTCTTTTCTGACGCAGAGAATCGTGGTTCCGTGAAACGCCATACCGGCTCCTAGCCCGCCCGCGGGTGGGCTTGTTTGTAAACGTCCTTGAGCCGCTGGACGCTGGTGTGAGTATAAATCTGGGTCGTCGAAAGCGATGCGTGACCGAGAAATTCTTGAACCGCCCTGAGGTCGGCCCCGGCGTCCATCAGGTGGGTGGCAAAGGTATGGCGAAGGGAATGGACCCGCTGTCCTTCGATGCCGGCCCCTCGATACAACCCATGAATCCGCCGCTGGACGCTCCGGGGCGACAATCGCCGGCCTTTGGGCGACACGAACAATGGCCGCTTTTCCCCGGCCTTAACCCGGACGACCGCTTCCCGGGCGTCGAGGTAGGTCCGGAGCGCCTGCTCCGCCTTCCGCCCCACCGGCACGATCCGCTCTTTCCGTCCCTTGCCCCTGACCCGGATCTGATTGGACAGCAAGTCGAGGTCGGCCACGTCGGCTCCGGCTAGCTCGGACAGCCGAAGCCCACTGGAATAGAATAGCTCGATCATGGCCGAGTCGCGCACTGGGATGAATTCCCCGGTGGCGGCGGCCTTGGCGACGCTGGCAAACAGGACCTCGGTCTCCTGCTGGCGAAGGTGAGTCGGGAGTCGCTTTTCGATCTTGGGGACCCGGGCGGCCCGGGCCACCCCGTTGGTAATCCCGTGGTTGATCTGGAGGAACCGGTAGAAGCTCCGGAGGGCCGACAGCGCCCGAGCCGCCGACCGGCGGGTCAGCTTTCTCCGTTCGAAGTCGCCGAGATAGCCGCGGAGGCCGAGCCGGTCGAGCGAGGCCCAGGCCCAGCCGCCGCCGTAGTAGTCGTTGGCAAACGCAATGAAGCCGGTCAGGTCGCGCCGGTAGGCCTTGACCGTGTGGGGCGATTGGTCACGCTCCTTGGTCAGGTGCTCGAGATACTCATCGAGCATGGCAGCGGGTGCCGTCATAGGGTGGCCCGCCAGGCCGCGAAGTCCCGTTCGGCCCGTTCGACGAGATTGGCCCGCCGTTCGTGCTTCGGCGTCCCCTCCGGCATCGGCTCGACCAGGCCAAAATTGGCGTTCATCGGCTGGAAATGCTTCGGATCGGCCTCGGCCAGATAGCGGTACAGCGCGCCCAGCATCGTGGTCGGCGGGGGGATCACCGGCGGCCGGCCGGTCAATGCGCGGTGGAGGTTGATCCCGGCCAGAATGCCGGTGCCTAACGACTCGGTGTAGCCCTCGACCCCGGTCAGCTGGCCGGCGAAGAAGGTGGTGCCCCGGGTCAGCCCGGGGCCGAGGGCGGCGGGACTATTGATATACGAATTCCGGTGGATGCTGCCGAACCGAAAGAACTCGGCGCCCGCCAGGCCGGGAATCATCCTGAACACCCGTTGCTGCTCGGGAATCCGGAGCCGGGTCTGAAAGCCGACCAGGTTCCACATCTGGGCCGCCTTGTCTTCCCGCCTGAGTTGGACCACCGCGTGGGGAATCCGCCCGGTCCGGGGGTCGCGGAGCCCGACCGGTTTCATCGGGCCGAACCGGAGGGTTTCGACGCCTCGACGGGCCATTTCCTCCACCGGCAAGCAGCCTTCGAAGTAGGGTACCTTGTCGAACTCGTGGGCCGTGAACTGGTCGGCCTCGCCTAACGCCGCCAAGAAGGCTTCGTACTCAGACTTGGTCATCGGCGCGTTCAAGTAGTCGTCGCCGTCGCCCTTGCCGTAGCGTGACATGGCATAGAGGATCGACTGATCGAGGCTCTCGGCCGACACGATCGGGGCAATGGCGTCATAGAAGGCGAGCGATTCTTGGCCGAGCGCGGCCGCGATCGCGGTGGCCAGCCGTTCCGACGTCAGCGGGCCGGTGGCGACGATGCCGAGCGGCGGCAGCGCGGTTGCTTCCTCGGCGACGACCTGAATGTTGGCATGATTCCGGATCTGGGCGTCGACTGTTTGGGAAAACACCTCCCGGTCAACCACCAGCGCGCTCCCGCCCGGCACCCGAGCCTGATCGGCCGCGGTGAGTAACAGACTGCCGAGCGTGCGAAGCTCCGCCTTCAGTAACCCATGCGCGTTGGCCGTCTCTACCGACTTGAACGAGTTGCTGCAGACCAGTTCCGCCAGCCGCCCGGTCTGGTGGGCGGCGGTCGGCACGGAGGGCCGCATCTCATGGAGGGTGACCTCCACTCCCCGCTCGGCGAGCGCCCACGCCGCCTCCGACCCCGCGAGTCCGCCGCCGATGACAGTGGCGCGGTGCTCGGCCTTCGCTGGTCGGCGCTCGGGGTTCGGAGTCTGGCTCGGTTGCATTGGTGGAAAGGTAACCGTAGGTCGTGGCTTCCCCCGGTGAACGGCGGCAGGCCGGGCCGCTAAGAGGCCCCGGCCAGGCTCAAGGCGCCTTCGTAGCGCTGTTGCCGATTCGTGATAGATTCGGCGCTGGGAGCCCACTCCTATTCCTACTGCTGCCGATTGAGGTGACGGTTGAACAATTCCGACGCGACTGGCGGGCGCGGCGACCTGGACCAGCCGACCGAACTGGGGATGGACCGGCCGATTCCACGCCGGGATTTCGTCAACGGCGTTGCGGTCGCGGTCGGCGCCTCGTTGTTGTCGTGGCGGGGCGCCATGGCGGCCCCGGATTTTCCGGACTACCCTCCTGGCTTGACGGGGCTGCGCGGCAGTCACCCCGGTTCTTTTGAGATTGCCCAGTCCCTTCGAGAGACCAAAGAATGGCCGGACGTACCCGTTACCGATGACGACTACGACCTGATCGTGGTCGGCGCGGGGATCAGCGGTCTGGCGGCAGCCCACTTCTACCGCAAAGCGGCCGGCCCCGAGGCCCGGATTCTCCTGCTCGACAACCACGATGATTTTGGCGGCCACGCCAAGCGCAACGAATTCCACGCGGGCGGGCGGCTGCTGTTGGGGTATGGCGGAACTCAGTCCATCGAGGCCCCGGGCCGGTACAGTGCCGTGGCCAAGAGCCTGCTTCAAGAACTGGGCATCGAGGTGCAGCGTTTCTATCGGTATTTCGACCGTAATCTGTTCCGCACTCATCACCTCAAAGGCGGCATCTTCTTTGACCGGCAGACCTTCGGCGTCGATCAGCTTCTGGTCCCGAGAAACAGCCGGCCGGACGGGTTTGGACCCGGAGCGTACCTCACGGACGAGGTGGTGGCTGGCATGCCCATCGCCGAGCAGGCCCGGGCCGATCTCGGGCGCCTCCAGCGGAGCGCGGTCGATTACCTGCCCGGTCTGACGCCTGAGCAGAAGCGCGCCGCGCTCATCAAGACAAGTTACCGAGACTTTTTGCTGAATCAGGTCCGGGTTCATCCTGACGTGGTGCGGGTCTTCCAGGCCTCCCCTCACGGGCTCTATTGCGTTGGGATCGATGCGGTGTCGGCGAACGACTGCCGTTTGATGGGGTATCCCGGCTTCGAGGGAATGGCGGTCGCTTCCGGGCCTCATTCGGGCGAGGAAGGTGCGGAGGAGCCCTACATCTTCCATTTTCCCGACGGAGGCGCTTCGATTGCGCGGCTGTTGGTCCGGTCGTTGATACCCGGGAGCGCGCCGGGCGCGACCATGGAAGACATCGTGACGGCGCGGATGGACTACGGCCGGCTCGACGTTCCCGGCTCGCGGGTTCGCCTCCGCCTGAACAGCACGGCGGTCCGGGTCAAACCCGCCGGCCAGCAGGGCGCCGATGGGGGGTTCGTGACCTATGTGCGCGACGGCCAGCCTCACCGGGTCCGGGGCCGGAACGTGGTGCTTGCCTGCTGGAACATGATGATTCCGTACCTCTGTCCCGAATTGCCCGCGGCCCAGCGGGAGGCGTTGTCGTACGCCGTTAAGCAACCGCTGGTCTATACCAACGTCCAGCTGCGCAATTCGAAGGCCTTCTACCAACTCGGCGTCCATCGGGTCTACGCGCCCGGGGCCTATTTCAGCTCCGTCTCGCTCGACTTCCCAGTGTCCATGGGCACGTATCGCTTCCCGAGTGCGCCGGCGGACCCGTGTCTGATCCATTTGGTGAGGACGCCATGCCAACCCGGGCTCCCGTGCAAGGACCAATTCCGGGCCGGCCGGGCGAACCTGATGTCGACATCGTTCGAGACCTTTGAGCGCGAGATTCGCCAACAGCTCCAGGCGTTGTTGGGTCCGGGCGGCTTCGACGCGGCGCGAGACATCCAGGCCATCACGGTGAATCGCTGGCCCCACGGCTATGCCTACGAGTACAACGAACTATTTGAGCCCTTGGATCAACCGGACGACCAGCGTCCCTGCGTGATTGGGCGCCAACCGTTCGGTCGGATTGCCATTGCCAACTCCGACGCTGACGGCCATGCCTACACCAACACGGCAATCGACCAGGCGCATCGGGCGGTTCAAGAGTTGCTCTGATCAGTCCGGTTTGAGTTTCGCCGGCGAGTTAAAGTGAGCCAGATACCGGGCGGTTTCGTAATAGGCCTCGCACAACGCTGCCATCTCGCGGGCCACCGCCGGGTACTCGGCCGTCACATCGGTTGTCGGCGACTCGGCGTCGAGGCGATGGAGTGCCGTGCGCGACCCGTCGAGGGTCCTGGTGAAATAGAAGCGCTCGTCGAGAAGCCCGACCGACCGGTCCTTCCCTTGCTCGTCGCTGGTAAACACAGGGCGGGGGCCATCGAAGCGCGGGTCGAGCAGGTCGCGGCCCAGGGTCGAGTTCAGATGCGGCGTGGAGGTGAAGCCGGCGATGGTCGGCAACAGGTCGATTTCGCTCGCCAACGTCTCATTGACGGAACCTGCCCCGACCGACGGCGCGTAGATAAGCAGGGGTACGTGAAAACGGGTCAACAGCAGATCTTGCTCCCAAGTTCTGACATGCAACCCGCTGCCAGCCACGCCGTGATCGCCGTA
>JAYVJS010000369.1:0-2164 GCA_043769075.1 Gemmatimonadota bacterium
GTCCTGGCCCGGTCTCACTACTCCCATTCGGCGAACTACCGATCGGTGGTGGTGCTGGGGCGGGCCCGGGAAGTCACGGACCGAGAGGAGAAGGTTCGGTCTTTTGAGGCCCTTGTCGATCAAGTGGTGAAGGGGCGGTGGACTGACGCCCGGCAACCCTCGGACATCGAGATCCGGACCACTCGGGTCTTGTCGCTGCCGCTGGCCGAGGCATCGGCCAAGGTCCGGAGCGGCCCCCCGAAAGATGATGCCGAGGACTTGAGTCTGCCGATTTGGGCCGGGGTGATTCCGTTTCAAATGATGGCAGGCGCTCCGATCCCGGCCCCGGAGCTGGACCCGGCACTGGCTGTGCCGGGGTACGCAACCGATTATGGCCGCCCAGGCTGGCCCAAGCGCTAGTGGCCAGCGCCGTGCTTGTGGGTGGCGCTGCCGAGTTCGCTTAGCCAGGCCAGATCGTCCTGCATGACCTCATCACTGAGATCGACCGCGGGCCATTTCGACATATCATCGGGCGCGAAGATGCCGGTGATATGGGCCATGGCACCGACAATCGGGGCCCCAGTGGTGTTGTCGTAGGTACCAACGACCCGGTATGTCCGGCCGGCCCGAAGCCGAATTCCGTCGCCGGTCACGCCCGGCAAACTCCGGGAAATTTTTTCAACCTTGCCATCCTGACTACGGGTACTGGTGACCGTACCGATCACTTTCCCGGTGGTGACGTCCTCGAGCCTGACACTCACGCCGTGGTCATGGAGGTGGCCGCTGTAGCCAAGCAGCCTTCCATCCATCGGCATGGTGAATTCCCAGGCCCTTTCGCTCCGGCCCTCGGGGAGGTCGAAGAGATTTGAGGCGCCTACCAAGTTGACGTCCATGTAAAGCGGCAGGACGGACACCGGCCGCGGATTCAGATTCGGCGGACTGTAGACCAACCGGACTTTGATTCGAATGTTGTCGAGGTCTACCCCAGTTTCGTTCTGCCATGCCATATACATCCCGAGCCGGGCGCCTGAGGACATCGGCACCCCGATGGTCTTCGGGACCGAGACCGGCTCGGTTTCTTGCCCGACACCGAAAAGCCGCTCGATATTGGAATACAGCAACTGCCGGCGATCGAAGTTGACCCCGATCAAGTGGTGGACGATCCGCCGATCGACCGGCTTCCCGTTCCCGTCTTCGACCTCGACCGAAAAGCCGCGAAGCCATCCGTCGACGGGCCACGCAAACCGGACGAGAGGGGTATTGTGGTCATTCATTGTGGCCATGTCGTTGTGGTTCATGCCCGGGGGCATCGACGGAACATGGAAGGGACCGGCCGTGACCACCACTTCGCGTTTGGCTCGATCGACTTCGACGGTGGCTTGAGGATCATCAGTGCCCAGTACGCCCAGCGCCAGCAGCGCCACTCCAACCAACGACATCGCTACGCTCCCTGCAGAAGGATTGCCTTAGGTGCCCGGCCACCGACAAGTTAAGCCCATGATTCGTCCGGTCAACGGCTTCAACGTCTGGCGCACGGTTTTGGTTTCAAGCGTCGCACTCAGTCCAGCGGCGGCCCAGGTGCGGGCCTTCCCCAACGTGGAGCACTTTGCCTACCCGGCCGCCGGACCCCGGGTCGCTGGGATCGTGGGCCGGGTGGTCCGGGAGACATTGGGTGACTCCCGATTCGGCCGGGAGCGCGAGGCCGACGTCTGGGTGGGGGCCAATCTCCCGGTCCTCGGGTTGACCGGAGGAGCCCGGCCGGCTTTCGCCGGCCTAACGATGCGGGTCGGCGGGCGGTTTAGCCTCGACGACCCGGGATCGGCATTGATCAGTAACGATTGGGTGGTTGGCCTCCACGGAGTCGTCGACCGAGGTCCCTGGCGGCTGGCGGGCGAGCTGTTCCACGAGAGCAGCCACCTCGGGGATGAGTATGGGCAACGGTTTGCCGCCCGCCGCCTCGATTGGACTCGCGAGGTCGCGGCCCTGTGGGTTCGCCGAACGGTCGGCCGGGTCCAACTCCACGGGACGGTCGGGTACACTCTGATCGACGCTCTCCCACTGCGGCGAGGATCGGCGGGGATCGGGGCAGAGTATCGGGCCACCTGGGGCAATGCCTTGGGGGCAGCGGTCCGCCCAATCGTCTCGGTTTTCAGCGAGGGCCAGGCATATGCCGGCTGGAAAATGA
>JAYVJS010000370.1:0-4700 GCA_043769075.1 Gemmatimonadota bacterium
GCCGGCGGAAATTCTTCGGGATACACCAATGCAGCAAGCTCCGTGGTGATCGCCGAGTCATCCGAGCGGGCCGGCGACCCGCGACCCGCGGAAACGGATCCAGGGGCGGACGTAGGGGCTCGGCCGGCGATGCTTCGGTTTCGACGGGGCTCGCGGACGCCGTTGCGGCCGCAGGAAATCCCGATGGTGGGTATGGTCCGCATTGAGCCTGACAAGGCGAAGCTCGCGGCTGCGGTGGTTCCGCCACCCGTCGCTAAGCCTGGCAAGGCCGCTGCTAAGCCTCGCCCAGGGCGAGCCAAGGGTGAGAAGGCCTCGCCAGTCCTCCCGGTGCCAGTGGCGGAGGTTAAGCCTCCCAAAGGCCCCCGGGGGCAGCCGCGGCGTGGTCGGCCCCGAACGGCGAAGGTGGCCTGACCGCGCTCCCTGATCGGTTCTTTGATCGCTCGGCCGAGCAGGTAGCCCGCGACCTGGTCGGCGCGATTGCCGTTTCCAAGGTGGGAGGCACCGTGGTCCGGGGACGAATCGTCGAGACGGAGGCTTATCTTGGGTTCGAAGACCCAGCTTCCCACGCCTACCGAGGGCGACGATACGCTGGAAACGCCGCTATCTACGGACGTCCGGGGTCTTGGTATGTCTACCGGTCGTACGGCATCCACTGGTGCGCGAACCTAGTCGTTGGCCCGGTTGGCGTTGGTGCGGCCGTGTTGATCCGGGCTCTTGAGCTCGACGTCGGGCTCGAGGTCGCTCGATCCCGGCGGGGGAAGGTTCCTGATCGAGCATTAGTTGACGGGCCTGGCAAGCTGTGTCAGGCGCTCGGGATCGACAAGGGACTCGATGGACGGCAGATGCGGGGCGCGATGGTCCAGGTGCTTTCGGGTACACCGTGTCCGCATTTGGTTGGCTCTCGCCGGATTGGCATCAGCAAGGCGGTCGACTGGCCGCTCCGTTTTCTCGCCCCAAAAAGCTGAGGCGGCCCCGGGTGGGGCCGCCTCTTTCGCGGGTTGATCCGAGACCAGTCGTCTCAGCCGCAGCCTCTTCAGTAGCCTCCGCCGTGGATGCCTTCCTTCGCGGCGCCGAGGGAGAACCGAAGCCCGCCGACGAGGCTGTGGGTCGGGCCACGAAGCAGGTTGCCGGCCGAAGGGGATGACGCTAGTTGGTATTGCCCAAAGGCAACCATTTGAGAGACCCGGAACTGAATCCCTCCGACCAGAGTGACGAACCCGTCAGTTGATTTCCTGCTGGCCAATTGACGGGCCAGGTTCGCCTGGATTGGCGAGGTGAAGATTCCGCCGGGGACCGGATCCATGACCTGCATGAGGCCGAACCCAATGCCGAAGTACGGCTGGGTGCGGCCTCTGACCGGGTACCCAGTCAAAATGGCCGAGTACTTTCGAATTCGGTCGAAGCTAACGTCGCGCGTTCTAGCCTCGGTGGTGGCGTCAGTGTACTGTGTCGTCTCGTTGCTCCCGAAGGCTTCGTCAACGCTAATGATCAGCCCAGAGCGCTTCGCCACGATGTTTAGTTGGGCGCCGACCGACGGGGCCCAACCGCGGAGCTGTGACTGGGTCTCGAAGCCCAGAAGTCCGGCCTGGGCCCCGAGGTACCATTTGAACGAGTCGGATTGCTGGGCCCGGACCTTGGTGGTGACCAGGGCAAGGCCGATTAGGCCTAAAGTAGCGGCTCGGGGAATACGCATTGGAACGGCCTCCCAACCAAGAATCGAAGGAACGTGACCCTAACCCCTGTGGCAAACACCGTGCTCGGACCAATCGCTGCAGCTAATCGGTCGGGCTATCCGAGTTTCCGGGTGCCTTGACCCCGAGATCTACTCTATAAACGATTGAAAACAAATAAGTTGCACTACTATAATCCATTGAGATGCTGATGTCTCAATTTCATGCAGTCCATCTCATTCGTCGGCAATCCGCCGGCAAGGATGGGTTTTCCCAGGCCTGTGGCCGAATGCGAGAGCCGGTCATCCCTGACCTAGGAGCCCTAGGCGCCTGCCAACCTTAGCAAACGCCCGGAGGGCCTCATCCAGATCATCCACGGTATGGCCCCCAGAAACCTGGCATCGGACCCGGGCGGTGCCTTGGGGCACGACCGGGTAGCCGAAGCCGGTCACAAAGACGCCTTCATCAAGGAGCATCTCACTCATCCGGATGGCGGCCGCCGTTTCGCCGACAATGACCGGAATGATCGGGGTTTCGCCATCGAGCGGCTTGAAGCCGAGTTCCTTGAGACCAGCGCGGAAGTACCGGGCGTTGTCCTGAAGCTTCCGAACTCGTTCCGGATGGGCGTTAAGAAACTGGATGGCGGCTAGCCCGGCCGCCGCTACGGGGGCGGGCAGTGCATTGGTAAAGAGCTGGGGGCGGGCGCGCTGAATAAGGTAGTCGGTGACGTCGGATGACCCAGCCACGAATCCGCCGGCGCCGCCGGAAAGGGCTTTTCCAAGAGTGGTTGTAATGATGTCGACGTCCCCAACCATGCCGAAATGCTCAGCGGTGCCCCGGCCGGTGGCCCCAAGGACTCCGGTCGAGTGGCTATCGTCGACGACGAGGACCGCGCCGTGTTTTCGGCAGACCGTGAGGAGGTCGGGGAGGTTGACGATCGATCCCTCCATTGAGAACACTCCGTCGGTCACCACCATCTTTACCTTCCGATCGGTGGCGGCGGCCAGCTTGCTGTCGAGGTCCTTCATGTCGTTGTGCTGATAGACACCGGTCTGACACTTGGCAATGACTTTGGCAAGCCGGATTCCATCGATGATGGAGGCATGGTTGAGCTGGTCGCTGAGGACCAGGTCGTCCTCCGTCAACAGGGTGACGGGGAACGCCTCGTTGGCGTTCCAGCAACTCATGAACGACAAAGAGGTCGGCGTTCCGACGAGCTTTGCGAGGGCCGCTTCGAGGTCTCGGTGAATCGTCAACGTGCCGCAAATGAACCGAACCGAGGCCGACCCTGCGCCGAACTTGTCGAAGGCCGCCTTGCCGGCTGCCACGACCTCGGGCTCGTTGCACAGGCCGAGGTAGTTGTTGGAGGACAGAATGATGACCTCGCCGCGCCCTTCCATGTGAGCCCGGGCACCTTGGGGGCCCTCAAGGAAGTTCAAGCGCTTGTGGATTCCGTCCCGCCGGAAGCCGGTCAATGCCTCTGAGAGGCGGTGGTCGAGGGCGTTCGTCATGGGGCGATCTCCAAAATGACCTTGCCGGCAGTGCCGTCTTTGATCACCGCAATAGCTTCGGCGATCTGGTCGAGCGGGAACCGGTGGGTAATGACCGGTCGGGGATCGAGCTGGCCGCCGCGGATCATCCGGCCCATCGTGTTCCAGGTTGAGTACATCTTCCGCCCCGTCACCCCGTACAGCGTCAGTCCTTTGAAGATGATTTCATGGGCAAAATCGACTTCGGTGTTCTTGCTTGGGGTACCCAAGAGATTGATTCTGCCACCGAGGCGTGCCGCCTTGAAGGCTTGGGCATGTCCGGCGGGGTGACCGCTGAGCTCGCAGACCAGGTCGACCCCGTTTCCGTGGGTGGCGTCGAGCACCCCTTGGACGACATCGTCCCGGCTCGGATTGAGGGTTACCGTGGCGCCCATCCGACGGGCCAAGTCGAGGCGGATGTCGTTCAAGTCGCTGGCGATGACCGCAGAGGCGCCGGCCGCTCGGGCCACGCCGACCGCAAAGCACCCGATGGGGCCGCATCCAAGAACGAAGACTGTGCTGCCCGCCAGTTCAACCCCTTCGAGGACGGTATGGACGGCGTTGCCGATTGGATCCATGATGGCGCCAATCTCAACGGGAATGCCATGAAGCCGGACGATATTGGTTGCGGGCATTGCGATGTAGTCCGCGAAGGCGCCATCCCGGTCGACCCCAATGATCTGAGTCCGCTTACAGAGATGTCCGTAGCCGGTGCGGCATTGGAGACAGTGCCCGCATACGATGTGGCCCTCGGCGGTGACCAGCTCGCCGACATTGAGGATTCCAGCTCGGCGGGCTTCCTCGCCTAGTTCGACAATTTCACCGGCGAACTCGTGGCCGATCACGACCGGGGGTTTGAGCCGGTTGCTGGCCCAGCGATCCCATTCCCAGATGTGGAGGTCGGTGCCGCAGACGCCGGCCGCCTTGACCCGGATCAGTACGTCGTCGGGCCCGCACCGAGGTTTCGGCACCTCTTCGAGCGTCATCCCAACCCCGGGTTTGGTCTTCACGATTGCGCGCATGGGTCACTCAGGCCGGAGGAAAAACCGGCTCAAGATACACGGTTGTTTGGAGCTCGGTAAGTCAGCGGGCGCTTGGTGCCGGCGGGCCCCGGTCGTTAGGCGCCGGGGTTATGATGGTGTCCGGGGTTTACGCCGGGCCGATCTCCGGGTCTTTGGCCGGCCGGAGTTGAGGCAGGCGCTGATGCCAGGGGTCATGCTCCGCTTCTCGTTCCGCGCTCCAGACGTAGGCCCAGAGGCGACTGGCTGAGGCCCGCGCGGTACCAGGCGAAATGATGATCCCAACTGGGGAGGTCGAGACCGAGCGGGGTTCCGGCATTGGGATCTCCGAAGGGGGTCCGTAACTGCCAAGCGACACCCTGGGGACGCGGGGACCCCGACGGACCCACACAGAGCCCGCCGTCAATTTCGGACTACTTGACCGACGAGAGGCTACTCGGGCGGACTGGGGGACCCGAGAGGAGGAAGCCCCGGAGTCCAGG
>JAYVJS010000371.1:0-7643 GCA_043769075.1 Gemmatimonadota bacterium
CGATCACGTCGATCAGTCGCTGCTGTGCGACCATGCCGCTGGCGGAGGTTCGAAGGGCTGGATTCATGGCAACACCGTCCTTTGGTTAGACCCTGGCAACGTCTGTGGTAATTGAGCCTAACACGCCGTCCATCGTTTGGAGCACTTTGATGCTGGCGGTGTAAGCGCGCTGGATTTCGACCAGCGAGACCATCCCGCCGATCGAATCGAGATTGGCTTCCTCTAGCTGCCCTTGGCGCACCTGGGTGTCGGTGGCGTCGCTGAAGGCGGCGGCCAGATACCGGCCGGACCCTTCTTTCATCAACGGCGCCCCCGGTTCGGGGCTGACGATCCGCAGCCGATCGACCGCGCGCCCATCGCTCATCACGGTACCATCGGGAGCAATCTGGATCGTCGATCCCGTCAGCACGATGATCCCTTGGCTGCCGAGAACCGGAAATCCATCCGCGGTGGTAAGCTGGCCGGCTCCGTCGAGCTTGAGACTCCCCCCTCGCGTCAGCCGCTCCCCCCCGGGGGTCTCGGCTACCAGGAACCCGTCGCCCTCCAGCCCGACATCGAGCGGTCGGCCGGTGGTCCGAAGGGCACCTTGCCCAAAATCCGTTGCTTCGACCGGCACCGGGGAGGTGTAGTCGGCCAGGTTATGGGCTACCAAACGGTCGGCCTTGAACCCGGCCGTATTCACGTTGGCCAGATTGTTCGCGGTGATCTCTTGACGGCGGCTGTAGTAGGCCAGCGTCCGCGCGGCCGTCAACAAGCCAGCGAAAGTGATCATGGTGTACCTCCGGTCGGCTCTGGGGCAACCCGTGTGCCGGATCTCGAATCCCGCAACAGGACCGCGGCTCGGTACGCCAAGTACCACGGCGCCAAGCGGTTCATCAGTTCGGGCCCGGTCGGTTGTCGATCCGGCCTCGGGACCGATCCGGCTGACTCGACCGGAAGGAGTTGCCCCTCGGGGTACTTTCGACCTGGACCGGCGCGAGGGCGATTCGCACCGCGTCCTGGGGAAGACCGGTGGCCTGGGCAATGGCCGATGGGCTCCGCCCCTGGCGGCCCATCTGAATGACCGTTCGCCACGGCTCAGCATGACCGGCCCGGTGACGGAGCCGCCCGGTTGCCATCAGGCCGCCAACGGCGAGGAGGGCCATACCCGCCACGGCCGGCCAGCCAAGGCCCTGACTGGTTCGGTCGACCCAGGCGGCCAGATCGCGGCCCACCGCCACGGCCGGCGCCGTTTTTCCGGTCGCCCCGGCCATTATGGAGCCACCGCCCAGGGTCACGGCCACGAGTGCAACCGATGCCCACAATCGTCGATTCACCTGTCCTCCTGACTGACAAGGGGTTGCTCCCGGAGTCGTTTCAGCGCTTGAGTTCGGATCTGGCTGATTCGCGACTCGGTGACATGAAGCACCTCGGCGATCTGCTTCAGATTGAGTTCCTCGTAGTAGTAGAGCGACAGCACCGTACGCTCTCGGGGCGGGAGCCGGCCAATCGCCACCTTGAGCCGTTGGAACGTCTCTCGGCGCCCCACGTCTTCGAAGGCTTCGTCGCCGGTTGGATCCGCGATGGTCTCTTCGAGTCGAAGCGCGTCGTCACCACCTCGGGCCACCGTCCCGGCCAGCGATACCATCACGCCGCCGTTGACGTCCTCTTTCATCCGATAGTAGGTCGCCAGGTCGATTCCCATGGCCCGGGCTACTTCGTCTGGGACCGGGGCGCGTCCAAACCGAGTTTCGAGGGCGACGACGACCGCTGCTAACTGGCGACCTTTGGTGCGAACGCTCCGGGGACGCCAATCGCGGCTCCGGAGTTCGTCAAGGATCGCGCCGCGGATCCGTCGCATCGCGTAGGTGCTGAACGCCAGTCCGCGGCCGAGGTCGAAGCCCTCGAGCGCCTGGACCAGTCCGATCGTGCCGGCGCTGAGCAGGTCTTCAAACTCCACCGCGTGCCCGACCCGATTGGCCATGTCCCGGGCACTGTGGTGGACCAAGCCGAGATATCGGTCGAGCAATTGCGCGCGGGCGTCGGTGTCGCCGGTCTTCGAGTACCGATCCCAGAGGACGTCAGTGACTGTAGTCATCCGATTCTTTCAGACGGTAATGCCGCCGGGGCGAGGAAGGCTTCGGCGGGGAGATGGGTCACCACAAGATCCCGAACCGCGCGCCGGAGGCCGTCGAGTCGGTGGTCGGTCAGGAGGGCTCCAGGCAGCCGGGTGGCGTCTCGGAGGACGGGGGTTTCCGCGATCTCGCCGAACCGTCCCAGCGTTCGCCCGAGAAAATGGTTCGCCGCGCCCGCCAGACGATCGAGTGCGAGGTCGCCTTCGCCGGCTTCCGCGACCCGGTTGACCACCACGTCCATCGGGAGGCCCGGCAATTGGGCATGGACGAGTTTGATGAGGGCGTAGGCGTCGGTCAGGGCGGCCGGCTCCGGCACGGTGATGACGATCAACCGGGTTCCGCCCATCGTCGCCAGGCGGACAGCGGTTTCGGGTCCGGAACCAGCGTCGACCACAATCAGGTCGAAGTCGTGATAGAGGTCCGCGAGCTGGTGATGGAGTCGGGCCTGCTCGACTCCCGCCAGCCCGTAGAGCCCCTCGGCACCGGAGTCACTCGGGAGCAGCGAGAGTCGCTCGGTGACGGGCTGAATCAGTGCCACCGCGTCGGTGACGCCGAGAAACACCTGCTCGAGCCGAGCGGTGACGTCAATTCCGAGAAGGACATGGAGGTGACCCAAGTTTTGGGCTCCATCGACCAGGAGCACCCGGATCCCCCGCTCCGACAAGGTGTGGGCGATCAAGATCGAGATGACGGATTTCCCGACCCCTCCCTTGCCGCTCCCGATCACCAGGACCGGTTTCGGTTCCGTAGCCGTCATACCAGCGCCTCCAGGTCAGCGGGCCCGAACCGGCTTGCCCGTACCGCGTCGACCGCCTCCGCCGCCGACCGAATGTCGGACGGCACGTCCTGCCCGTCGGTGGCCCACCGGACCGGGAGCTTGAGATCGACTGAGACGTCGAACACACCGCATTCGTCCGATGCCTCATCGCACTTCGTCACCAGCAGATGGGTCACCGCCGGCGACCGGATGTCTTTGACCATGGCGCGAGCCAGATGAGGGGCCGTCCCTGCCGGAATCGTTAGGTGGACCTCGGTCGGCTCGAGGCGCCGGAGCAGCTCTTCGGTGAACTCGCGATCTTGGCGTTGGCGCGGGCACCGGCCTGGGGTATCCACCAGCACGACGTCGCAGGCCGCCAGCGCCCTCCGGGCCCGGTCAAGATCATCCACGCCATAGGCCAGTTCGCATTCGATCTCCGCGATCGCGGCATAGGTGCGGAGTTGTTCGGCGGCCCCGATCCGGTAGGTGTCGAGGCCGAGCAGCCCCACCCGGCGGCTTCCGAACACCCGGGGATGGCCCGCCAGCTTGGCGATGGTGGTCGTTTTGCCTGCTCCGGTTGGGCCAACCAAGGCAATCACCAAGCGGCCGGCGGTCGGCTGGGCCGGAGCGATCAACTCCATGGCGGTGGTCGGCGCCGACTGAGGCAAGGCCACGCCGCGGGCCGCCGAGCCGGGGTCACCGGCTGTGACCTCGAATCGGAGCCCCTCGGCTCCGCGGACCCGGCGGACATGGAGGATCAGAGCGTCGGGCCCGATAATGGACTGGGCCTGGCGCAGCAGGGTTCCGACATCGTCGCCGACCAGCGTTCTAATTGGCACGGGCAAGCTCCCAAGTCGCGAGGCTTAAGATCGGCGCTTGGGTCGGCAATTCGCCTAACGACAGCACCGGTAGTTTCGGCAGGACGGGTTCGATCAGCCGCCGGATCCCGACCCGCAGGCTCGGCGGGGCAATCAACGTCGGGAACTGGCCATCGTGGCGATGGGTCGTGGCGAGATCGTTGAGACGGCGGAGGGCGTCGGTCAATTCGTCAGGGTCCATCGTCCGGCCGCCGTCTCGGACCGGTCGCGGGCTGAAGAGTTGCATCAGCGCCGCCTCGAGCCGGGGGCCGACGGTGATGCCGCGAATGCTCCCGTCTCCCTGATCGTAGATCTGGAGGATCACGGATCCGAGTGCCCGCCGCACGTGTTCGGTCAACGTTTCAGGGTCCTTGGTCAGATCAGCCGCGTCACTTAACGCCTCGAGAATGCTGACGAGATCGCGAATCGGCAGCCCTTCCTTCAGCAACCGCTGGAGCACCCGGTGCACCGTGCCGAGCGAGAGTTTGCCGGGCACCACGTCATCGACCAGGGCCGGATGACTCTCCTTGATTCCGTCCAAGAGCTCGCGGGTGTGCTGGCGCGACAGCAAGTCACCGGCGTGTTGTCGGATCGTCTCCATCAAGTGGGTGGACAACACCGTCGTAGGCTCGACCACCGTGTACCCGGTCGCTTCAGCCTCAAGTCGAAGCTCCGGCGCGATCCAGACGGCCGGCATCCCGAAGCTCGGATCGGTCGTCCCGATCCCATCGATCGGCGAGGCGTTGCCGGAGGTATTGAGGGCCAAAAGGAGCCGGGGCATCACTTCCCCGCTGGCGACTCGGATGCCCCGCAGCTTGATGCAATACTCCGTCGCGGGCAGCTGGATGTTGTCGCGGATCCGTGCGGGAGGCACCACGATGCCAAGCTCAGTGGCGAGCTTTTGGCGAGTGAGCGAGATCCGTTTCAGGAGATCGCCGTTCTGGGTTTCGTCCACTAACGGAACCAAGGCGTAACCCAGCTCGACCTCCAGTGGCTCGACCGCAAGCAGGTCCTTCATCGGGGCTTGGGCGGCCTGGACCGGCGATAGCTCGGCGATCCGGACCCGCTCGTCTTCCTCCGCCGCCTTGAGGATCCCAGCCTGGACCAAGTACCCGGCCCCTGCCGCCATCCCGCTCAACACCAAGAAGGGCATCGTCGGCAGTCCCGGCACCAGGGCAAATGTGATCAAAATGCCGGCGGCGATGTACATCGTTCGAGGCGACCGAAGCAGCTGCTTCCCCATGGTCGGCCCCATCGCCGGGTTCGATGACCCATAGGTCACCAACATGCCCGCCGCCGTACTGACAATCAGGGCCGGAATCTGGGTGACCAGCCCGTCACCGACCGTCAGCCTCGTATAGGTGGAGAGTGACTCGACGGCGGAGAGGTTCTGTTGGGTCATGCCGATAATGAACCCGCCGATCAGATTGATGGCGGTAATGACGAGCCCCGCGGCCGCGTCGCCCCGGACGAACTTGGCGGCGCCGTCCATCGACCCGTAGAAGTCGGCGTACCGGGCGATTTCTTCCCGCCGAGCCTTGGCCTCGGTCTCGTCGATCAACCCGGCTGACAGGTCAGCGTCAATGCTCATCTGCCGCCCTGGCATCGCATCCAACGTGAACCGGGCAGCGACTTCCGCGATCCGGCCGGCCCCCTTCGTGATCACCATGAAGTTGATGATGACCAGGATCATGAAGATGACGAGCCCGACCACGTAGTTGCCGCCAATGACGAAGTTCCCGAAGGCGTCAATTACTTTGCCCGCTGCGCCGTGGCTCAGGATCAACCGAGTACTGGACACATTCAGTCCGAGGCGGAGCAGCGTGATCAACAACAGCAGGCTCGGGAAGACGCTGAACTCCAGCGGGTCGTTGGACGAGATTGCAACCAAAAGCACCAGGATCGACAGGCCAATGCTGAGAGCCAGAAGGCCGTCGAGCATGACGGCGGGAAGCGGTACGATCAGCAACCCCACGATCACCACCACGCCGATGGCGAGGTAGGTCTCCGCTGACGCGCTCACGACCTGCTTCGGCGCCGATTTCCTCCCGGCGCCGCTGTGCTTCCCGCCGCCAGGCAGGAGTGCCGGGCCCCTTTGGGTTCGGAGAGGCGAGGTCGATGGCACGGTTGGCGCCGCCACTAGGACCTCTGACCGGCGGGTGCCATCCCGCGGCTCCGCATCCGGTAGACATAGGCGAGAATTTCAGCCACAGCGACATACATTGCCGGGGGAATCGGGGCCCCCACCTTGCACGTCGCGACCAACGCCCGCGCCAGGGGCTTGTTCTCGATCATCGGCACCCCAGCCTGGCGGGCGATCAACTTGATTCGTTCGGCCAGCTTCCGTTCGCCCAGGGCAACCACGAGAGGGGCGCCGCCGGCGGTCACGTCATACTTGAGGGCGACGGCAAGGTGGGTTGGGTTGGTCACCACCACATCGGCCTTTGCCACTTGGCTCAACATTCGTTGGCGATTCCGCTGCCGGGCGATCTGGCGAATCCGCGCCTTGATCTGCGGATCGCCCTCCTGCTCCCGGAATTCCTGCACGACTTCTTGTTTGGACATCTTGAGGCCCTTTTCAAGCCGAAAGAACTGCACCGCGTAGTCAATCACGCCGATCGCCACAAAGGCCACGCTAATGGCCACGCTCATCCGGAGAGTGGAGGACCGAAGGGTCGCGACAATGTCGAGCGGCCCCTGATCGCCAAGGGCGACGAAATGGGGCCAGGCGCCTTGCAACACGGTGATGACGACCGCTCCGAGCGCGGCCAACTTCAGCACAGCCTTCACCAGGTTGAACAGCGCTTCAGTTCCGAACACCCGCCCAAATCCCGCGATCGGGTTGATCCGGCTCAGGTCCGGCACGACCGGCGTCCACGACGCGACCCCCCGGCTCTGAAGCAGGCCGATCGCGATCCCGACCACCGCTAGGCCGATCGCGAGCGGGGCTATTGCCGCCGCCGCTTGGAATGTGACCGCCCGGAGCAAGACAACGAATCCTTCAGCAGACGGCTGGCCGCCGAGGAGTCGCTCCGGAGTGGCCCGAAACAGCTGGATTGCCGCGTCACCGATGGCCCTTCCGCCGAAACCCGATAAGAACACCGCTCCAGCGAACAGCATGGCGGCTGCCCCGAGTTCCTGGCTCTTGGCGATCCGGCCCTCGTCCCGGGCCTGCTGGCGACGCCGGGCAGTCGGCTCTTCGGTTCGGTTGTCACTCGGCTGATCGTCGGCCATGATCTATCGAACCCCTACCCTGGCGATTGCCCCAACCAAGGCATCGGCGTCAGCTCCGACCGCCTCGAACCACCGCCCCAACACTCGAACCAACACCGGCAACGACAGACCGATGATGACGAACCCGACCCCAAGGGTGACGGCGAACGACATGGCCATGGCGTTGAGTTGCGGAACCGCACGGCTGAGAATGGCCATGGCGACATTGGTCACCGTCAACGCCACCATCACGGGCCCGGCGATCTGAATCGCGTATCCGAACAACGATCCAGTCAGCCGAAGCAGGACCAGGGGCCCTTCCGCAAACGAGATCAGGCCGCCCGGCGGGTGTTGGAGTACCGATCGACCCAGTGCTTCGATCATCATGATCGGTCCGCCGGCCGCCACGAAGACAGCGAGGCCGAGGAGCCCGTAGATCTGACCGAGGGCGGGGCCGCCGGAGTCGATGTTCGGGGTCAGGACTTGGCCGAGCGAGAGGCCGGTCTGAAGCGCGACCACCTCGCTCGCCAGCATCAAAGCGTGGATCACGATCGCCGCGGCGAGGCCAATGCCGAGGCCGAGCGTGAACTCCATCATTAGGGGCAGCGGGAACTCGATGGCGTGGTCAGGAAACGACGGCTTGGCGGAGGTCGGCACCAACAGCGCGGCCAACACCACGACGATCGCACCTCGGATGGATTT
>JAYVJS010000372.1:0-2103 GCA_043769075.1 Gemmatimonadota bacterium
CGGCGTTCGCGCCGATCGGCCAAGACGTGGTGATCCCGCCGGGCGTCACCGCCCTCACGTGCGGCGGCGCAACCGTGGCGTGGATCCTCGGCCCCGGCGACGCATGGACCGGCCCCAAAGTGGCGAAGGAGGCCTTAGAAGTCCGAGGGATGGCCCTGGAGCAAACCGCCGACCTGGTCACCGCCTGCGAACGGTTGTTGGAGGATGACTGTGTCACCTTGGTCGAACACTCGGCCGGAGGGGTGGTGCCGGCGGGATGCGTCGTGCTCGGCGATCCCGCGGCGCTGGTGGTGGTCGGCGCGACGGTCGAACCAATGGTCGTGTTCGACGTCCGCAAGGGCCCGATCGTCCTTGAGCCGGGCTCGATCGCGAAGGCCGGCACTCGACTGGAAGGCCCCCTGTACGTTGGGCAGCACAGCTGGCTTCTGGGCGGCACCATTCGGTCATCCTCGATTGGGCCCCATTGCCGGGTTCACGGAGAACTCACGGCCTCGGTTTTTATCGGCTATGCGAACAAAGCCCATGACGGATTCGTCGGCCATTCGGTCCTCGGCCATTGGGCCAACCTCGGAGCCGGCACGATCACGTCAAACCTGAAGAACACCTATGGGCAGATCCGCCTTGAGCTTCCGAATGGGCGTTGGGAGACCGGGCGGTCCTTCCTCGGGAGTCTGATCGGCGATCACGCCAAGGCCGGGATTGGGACCCTTCTGTCCACCGGGTCGGTGGTCTGCGCCGGGGCCAACGTGCTGGCCGGAGCGCTGCCCCGCTTCGTCGAACCGTTCTTGTGGGACCAAACGCAGCGCCTAACGCTGGACGGGTTCCTCGCCATCGCTCGCCGGGTTATGCCGCGGCGCGGGGTCCAGGTCACGGCGGACATCGAGGCGTCGCTGGCCTCCCTGCACAACCGCTTCGCCCGGTGATCCAGCTCTCCGTCCTCGGCTCGGGATCGGGCGGCAACGCGTTCATTCTCGACTGTCCCGACGGGATGCTGCTCCTCGATGCCGGCTTCAGCGCCAAGGAACTGACGCGACGCGCCGGGCTGTTGGGCATTGATCTCGGTCGGCTTTCGGCCATTGTGCTCACCCATGAGCATGGCGACCACGCCGCCGGTGCCCGCCGGATCGCCACGAGGTACGGCGTTCCCATCGCGGCCACTGAAGGCACCCTTCGCGCCTTGGCGCTGGAGGCCGATAGCCCAAGGGTGGTCCTTCGGGGGGCGTCGGTCACCGAAATCGGACCGTTCTCGGTGGAAACCTGCCGGACCCTCCACGACGCGGCCGAACCGACGGCGATGGTCGTCGAAGCGGGAGACGCCCGGGTTGGCCTCGCCTACGACTTTGGTCGCCCGACCATGGGGCTTCGCCATCTGTTGCGTTGGTGTGACGCGATCGTTTTGGAATCGAACTATGACGATGTGCTGCTCCGAACCAGCGACTATCCGGCCTCGGTGCAGCACCGGATTGCCGGCTCGGGCGGGCATCTCTCCAATCGCGTCGCGGCGGAGCTCCTTGGGGAACTGCATCATGAGGGACTGTCGCTCGTCGTACTGGCCCATTTGAGTCGTCACTGCAATGAACCCGCAGTGGCTCGGGCCGCGGCAGTAGAGGCGCTCGCCCGACGCGGCTTCCGCGGCGCGATTGAGGTCGCCGATCAGACCGTCCCAATCGGTCCGATCGCGATTCGCGCCAGCGGCGCCAAGTACCAGTTGCCCGTGCAAGCTGAGCTCGAGTTCTCATGAACCAGAGCGAACTGGTCGCCAGGTGGCGGACGGATACGCCCGGGGCGGCTCACCAAATTCACCTTAACAACGCCGGCGCCGGGCTGATGCCCGCGGCGGTGCTCAACGCGATCACCGACCAGCTTCGGCTCGAGGCCCGGATCGGAGGGTATGAGGCCGCTGATCTGGTCGAACCTGGCGTCCGAGCCTGCTACCAAGCTCTTGCCACCTTGATCGGGACCCGTCCGCGCAACATTGCGGTGGTCGAAAATGCCACGGTCGCCATGGCGCAGGCGCTCAGCGCCTTCGACTTCTCACCCGGCGACGTCGTGGTGACCAGCGAGGCGGACTATGTCTCGTATCAGCTGATGCTCCTGAGTCTG
>JAYVJS010000373.1:0-13388 GCA_043769075.1 Gemmatimonadota bacterium
TATGAATCGAACTTCAACGGCGAAGCCTATTCGTCCGTCTGCTTCCAAAACGCTAACTTGTCCGTCAGAGTCACCGATGACTTCATGACTGCAGTTGCCACATCGGAAACGTGCCGTTGCTCAAGTTCGACGGACCGCCGCCGGAAGTGCTCAAGCACCTGGGACTGGCATGAACCGGCCCTGGTTCGTCGCCGCGCTGGTGCTGCTGGCATCTCCTCTCGCCGGCCAACAGGATGAGCCGAAGCCGAGGCCTCCGGCGTCCGCCTCGATGGTGAGTCGGGGTTTCGAAGGCCTGGCCAAGCAGATCGACGACCTGTACTGGCACGAGAAGGTCGGCGACCTGGCCCTGATCGACAAGGTCACGATCGCGAGCAGCAAGCCCGTCCGGATGGAGAATCCCAAGGGCCAAGGGGCGGGAAACTCGCTCCTGTTGCACGGATATACCTTCGTGCCGAAATCGCTCGGCGCCAAGAAGGGCCCCTTGATCGTGATCGTCCATGGCGGCATTCACGGTGACTTCGGGGCCGACTTGAACAGCCACATCGTCCGGGAACTGCTCGAGCAGGGCTATACGGTGGTTGCGCCCGAGTACCGGGGCAGTACCGGATACGGCGGGGATTTTTACGATCAGATCGACTACGGCGGGGCCGAAATCGACGACACCCACGACTTCCGCAACTGGGCGGTCGAGAACCTCGCCTCGGTCGACCCCAAGCGAGTCGGCATCATCGGCTGGAGCCACGGCGGCTATCACACCCTGTTTAACATCTTCAACTGGCCGAACGACTATCAGGTGGCCTACGCCGGGGTGCCGGTCAGCGACTTAGTCCAGCGAATGGGGTACAAGTCTCAAGGGTATCGGGATCTTTTCAAGGGATTCATCGGCAAGGAGGCTGTCGATGATCCGGCCGAGTATCGCAAGCGCTCCCCGGTCAACCACGTCGACAAGCTCAAGACTCCGCTCTTGGTTCACACCAACACCAACGACGAAGACGTCAACGTGATGGAGGTCCAGCACTTGCTCGAGGCGTTCAAGGCGGCGGGAAAAGCGGTCGAGTCCAAGGTCTACGAGAATGCGCCGGGCGGCCATTACTTCAACATGATTGACACCAAACTCGCCCGGGAGTCGCGGCGAGAGGTGTGGGCGTTCTTGGCTCGGGTTCTTAAGCCGTAGCAGAGGCCTACTGCCTGCTAGTCACGGGCTCGGGTCCAAATCACGATAGCGGCGCAACTATCGTCCAAGAACTCCGCCGGGATCTGGCTTAAACCTCGGTAAATTTCAATCGCTTCGACATCGTTCGGGTGGATCAGTCCCAAGGCTTCGCCGGGGGTGGTCGTTCGAACCTTGTCACCATCGATCCAAACCGACACTCGTTCGAGGCACCGCTGGAACGTGACGCGGGCGCCAATCGGTCCAGGGATGACCCTTACGCCGGGAATGCCACGGAGCAAGTCGGCGGTGTACAGCGGGAAAATTCGGTCGACTTGCTTCCGATCCCGGAACGTACCCGCGTTGACGCGCCGCCGGAACTCGAACCCGGCAAGTCGCCTCTTCGCCGGAGTGTCGAAACCCGAGTCACCGATTGCCTTCAATTCCGGGAGCACGACCGCGGCTGGTTCCAAGCCGATCTTGCCGATTCGGTCGGCACCGGGTTCCAAATCAATTTCGAATGTCACCGGTTTCCAGCCGATCGCACGGACACGAACAATTCGGGTCCCGGATGGCACATCGCGAAGCAGGAAAGAGCCGGTAGAGTCCGAGGCCGCCAGGATGGCCGTACCGTCAACCGAGAGGATGGCCCCGGCAACGGGGTGGCCCGTGCTATCGACAACGGCGCCCCGAATGACGGCGGATTGGCCATCGGCCACGCCCTGGTGAGCAGTCGCGAGGAAGAAGAGCGTCCCGCAGCGAATCATCGAGACCGCCACACCCGGGGCCGTCGTTTTCAGAAGGGCCAGCTACGGTGGAGGCGGCTTCAAGCTAGCGCGGGCGAGCGAGAACCGCACCAATTTCTCCTCGCCCGCCTCGTCGCGCTCGAGGCCCAGCAGATAGGTGTCCCCGATTTCCAACACCCGGAGCCGAGCGGGGGCGGCAACCTCACACCGCAACACACCCTGCGGATCGATCAGCAGCCACGACGCCGGCGGCTCCCAACCGCCAGCAAACCTCCGGACCCAAAGCCAGCCAACTCGATCCACGACGAGGGATGAAAATCGGGGTCTGAAGTCCGCGGCCACCGCATCTGGAGGCGGAGCAAATCGCGGGAATTCGGCAGCGGTGTAGCTGGCGTCCGCCAACTGGTCCTGCGCAGTCACCGGAATCGGCTCCGACACCCACGCCACTACCCGGCGGAGTCGGCCGCCCAGATCGTAATAACGCACGGCCGGATATTCGGTGTCGCCTACCACCAATGCGTCGCCGCTCACCACGGCCATATCCTCTTTGCCAAATGGCACGGAATACCGGCCGTGGGCCCCCACAGCGCTTTCCTCAGATCGACCTTCTGCCACCGGGGTGGTCCTCCCAGATGAGAGGTCGAACCGCCCGTAGGCCTCCGAGAGCCGAACAACTTCCTGCCCCGGCGGAAAGAACGCCATCGAGCCGGGCACGGACAGGAAGGACCCGTCGGCAAATTGGCCAGCGATCGCTGGCGGTCCAAGGGGCCCGTCGACCGGGTTGGAGAGCAGCAACGTCCCCATGGGATCAAACACCGACAAGCGCGACTGCGAGCCATCCCACACGAAGAGCGTGTCACGGCCCCCACGCCCGAGCCAAGTCGGCTGGACAAACTCGCCGGGGCCGCGTCCGGGCCTGCCGACCACCCGTTCGAATTGCCCGTCCGCGGAGTAGAAAAGGAGCTGGCGACCACCGGCATCCAGAATCACAACCCGATTGTCGTTCAACACCACGCCGCCCCGCACGTCGATCAACGCCGGGGCGGCCCCGTTGCGACCGTCCGCCCCACGGAAAGCCTGTTGAGACGTAGAGCTGAGAGTTGCGCAGCCCTTTGAGAGCGAGCGTGGGTGGTTCGAAACGACACTCACGCCGGCACTGTCGCGGCTACTCCAGTCCGCGGTGCCTGACCCCGGGCTTTGGCAGCCCAATGCCAATAAACCGGAGAGCGCTCCAAGTGACCTTCGAATAGGCCTGCGGAGTGGGCGAACGTACCCCTGCATCGTCAACCGCCTGTTAGCGGTCAGGATCGGTTAGCCGCCAACCGCACGAGTTCATCTCGCTCGATCGTTACGATGGTTGCGCTGGAGTTTCGCTGCCATACCTCAACGACTCGACCTTCGTCAATGAAAAACATAGCCGGAAGCCTGTTTCGGTCGACGATGGCGGAAACTGCGCTCGGGGTGACCCACATGATTCGGCCTGCCACCCGTTCCCGATCGAGGGTTTGACGAAAGAATAACGTGTCGGCCTCTTTGGCGGCCACGGCGAACACGACCACCTCCGGCATGGCGCTCCCGTTCTGCTTGCTTTGTAGGGCTCGAAGTGACACGAAAACCCCACGTAGATCGCAACTCAAACAGTCGTCCACACTTGCGGTGACCGCAACGGTCATTCGATCGGGCGCCCCTAGAAAGCTCGGCGCCGTGTCACCACTGGCGAGGTTCGCACCCGCTCCCGAACAGCCACAGCCTAGTGCTACGCAATAGATCACCGCATATGCTCGTACCCGCCGAGCCAGACAGGACGAGCGGGCGAGCCGTTCGAGGACCGCATGTTCGGGCATCATGTTCCTCCCTGAGGACGTCTCTGGCAGCGGTCAGGAAATCTTCTGGATCGTGGCTCTGTGAATGACTCCTGACCGCCCTCAGAATGCTGGGTAGGTCAGATTTTCGGACCACAAATCTGGCAACACCAACCCGCCGAGCAGGTACCTCCCAGGCAGTTCTGTGGGGTTCCAGGACCAGTATAGTCCGTCTTCTCGTATCGACACCCGGCCACCGCTTTGGCAGGAGTCAAGGCAATTACAGCGATACCGAGTCCTACAACGACAGCAAGTGCCGAAACAGCTTTGGTCACTCGGAACATACACACTCCTTGGTTTGAAGAAAACAGGACAACAGGACGACTTCGTTTATTGCGCTACCGGCGATGCGCGATCATCCATCGGTTGGGCGCCTTGTTGTTGGGCTCCCTGAAGAAGAAATCTCGCCCTCGCACCGCCACCAAGACCGGGGAGGGCGCGATCGCCCAAATTCGGGTGCCGGCCGTGTCCATTTGCAGAACCCCCATGTCGGCCACGAGCCCGTTGCCGATGGCCTTCGCCCATTGCACCACCACATCGCCTTCGTCGAGCCAAAACACGTCCATGACCATCGTGAATGGAGCCAACCAGGCATACCGTTCAGCCACCGTCTTTAGGTTAGGTAGGGGCCCCGTGGGAACGACGAAAGGGTCGATTGGAATCCGAATCCTCGATAGCTCTCTCCCCAAGCGATCAAAAATCACCAGAGTATCGGACAGCATGTGCACAGCGGCGATCCGATCGCCCCTTCGCGCCGTTCGAACGGCCGACATATAGGCAGTCACCCACTTGTCGAGGTGCCCCGGTGGCGGAAAGAAGCCCGCCGTGATCCGGCGCCTGGCGAGGTCGAGGTGAAAGAGCGTCGCGGAAGGCGGGCTCGAATCGCTACCGACGACTAGAATCTCCCCCGTGTCGAATTGCTCCACGCCGCGGGCGGTAAGAAGAGATTCGGAGATGAAAGTCGATGGCTCCGCGAGCCGCCCAGGAATGAGCGTCACGGGCCCTTGTAAGTTCACGACGAGAATGCCGCCATTGGACAACCGCTGTGCCCGTCCAGGTGATTTGATCGAATCAACCCGATCGGTGCCCTGGCCGAACACCTGCCGAAGCTTGCCGCGGTCCGTATAGACTCGGACCTGGTGCTCGGCCGGGTCGGCGACGAGAAACCCTCCTCCCGAGTCGATTGAGACGTGCGGGGCGACCGTCACCACAGAAGGCGACTCTTCCAAGATCAAGGTATCCACCACGACGAACACGTCGTCGAATGCCTGGCCTTCCACGACCGTGATTCGATCGTTGGTGGCCGACAGCGGAGCTCTCGCGGCAGCGCCGTCGCACGCAGCGGCAACGACCAGAGCAGCCGTACGCAATGCCCGGCCGACCCGCCAACGCCGGGTTGCCGATCGTTGAGACTTTGGCCCCGACATCAGCTGTTCGCACTCTCGCCGCTGGATCCGATTTGCGATCGAGGCTTCCTCGGTCGTCGACCGCGCCTGCCTTAGGGCCAGTACCGGCTCCGGCTCGAGGGGCGGGGCGTGCCAGCCACTGGATCGGATGCTTCCAGCCCCAAATGCAGAAACGCCTGGGAGTAACGGAGTCGACGGCCACGGGGCTCTCTGCTGCACGATTTACTCCTTACGAAACAGAATGAGCCTGGCCCCGCGTAACCAATGGCCGAGCGAGCTTTCTCAACGTGCATGCCATATTGAACCAATTGTGAGAGTGTCGTGACGCGGAGTTCGGTTCCCCGATAAAGCTTGGTCGTTGGCTTGGCCTTCGCAATCCCGGTAAACCCCGGTGCGAATATCGCCCACACCGTCGTTGGCTTTGGTACCTGCCTTTAAGGTTCAGCTGACCGACGACGAGCCTCAAGTACAGTGTCACCTACCCCTTTTGTTCCGAGGGCAAGGCGCATCCCCGCATAGTGATCCTCCACCGTTCGGATCGAAATGCCAAGCCTTGTCGCGATCTCCTCGTGGTGCATGCCCTTCGCCAATAGGCCGACAATCTCCACTTGGCGTTTCGTCAGGCGTCGGCCAGCCTTCCCCAGTGGGTCACCAGGGTCATTGGGCCCTCGCTCAGCCATTGGCTTACCTCTCATCTTTTTCAGAGGACCTCAAGCGACCCCTAGTTAGAAGGAGACGCATTGGCACAGTGGAGGCACGGTGCGGCGGAAATCGCAACCAACGGATTGGTACGGTGCCTAGGCCCCTGCAGCTTGTCGCTCGACTCAGCGCCCAAGGTAGGTCATCCGGCCCCCGACCACCGTTCGAAGAACCTTGAGCTGCCGAAGCCGATCCGGGGCCATCCTCGTCGGATCCGCCGACAACACCGTGAAGTCCGCCCGTCGGCCGACGGTGAGGATACCCACGTCCTGCTCTCCGAACCCAGCGTACGCGGCACTTGACGTCATCGCCCGCAACGCCGCGCCAACACCCACCCGCTGCCCCGGAAGCCACCCAGCCACCGGGGTACCATCCGCCCCCCGCCGCGTCACCATCGCAAACAGGTTGGACACGGCGTCGCCCGCGTCGGACGCGGGGAAATCAGTACCCGCCGCCACCACCGCGCCCGCGTCAAGAAGATCGCGAGTCCGGTACACCCACGGCAGCCGAACCTTCCCCACCCGGTCCTCGGCAAACCGCGAGTACTCGCCAACGAACACCGGCTGCATCGAGGCAATCACGCCTAACGAAGCAAACCGGGGTACATCCTCGTCGCGCACCATCGACGCGTGCTCGACCCGAAACCGGAGTCTCCGAGCCGCCGGGCCCGCTCGCTCGAAGGCATCGAGCGCTCGATGATTGGCCCGATCGCCGATGGCATGGACGTTGACCTGAAACCCCCGCGCCGCCGAACGGGCAATGATCGAATCGAGGCGGGCATCGGACAGCAGCGACAGTCCGGATTCGGCCGGGGCGTCGGAATACGGCGCCGCCAACTCGGCCCCCCTCGACCCCAAAGCCCCGTCGAGAACGATCTTCACACTCCGGAGCGCAAAGGTGCCGTCCGCGGTGCCAATTTCGGGACCCCGGGCCAAGACCGACGTCAGCACTGAATCGTTGGCCGACGCCATGGCGTATATCCGCACCGGCAGCGGTCCCTGACTCGCGATCGCGTGATACGCCGCGATCTCCTCAAGGCCCACCCCGGCGTCATGGACGGAAGTGAATCCCCACGCCGCATACTGCCGGAGGGCCGCCCGTAGCCGCCGCTCCCGCTCGGGGCCCGAAGGCGCCGGGATCATCTCGGTCACGGCTCCGGCGGCATGATCGACCAGCACCCCCGTAGGCCGGCCCATCGCGTCACGAATGATCCGGCCCCCCTCTGGGTCGGGAACCGCGGAACTAAGCCGGGCAAGCTCAAGCGCCCGACTGTTCACCCAGATCGCATGACCGTCGATCCGATCGAGTACCACCGGATGCCCCCCCGACACCGAGTCGAGGTCTGCCGCCGTCGGGTACACCGCGGGCCGCCAGAAGGCCTGGTCCCATCCGCCACCCCGTATCCAACTACCCGGCGCCGCTGTTGACGCAGCCGCCCGAACCGCCGCAATGATCTGGGCTTTGGAGCGAGACCGGAGATCGAGCTGTCCCAGCAGATCACCGAGACTGGTCGCGTGGGCATGGGCGTCGGCCAAACCCGGCAGAATGAACCCGGGGAGCGCCTGGTGGTCGGCGGCAGCCCCGGCAACGGCCTCAACCTCCCGGCGACTGCCTAACGCGACGATCCGGCCGGCCCGCACCGCAATCGCCGCCACTCGGGGGCGGGCGGAGTCGAGCGTGATGAACCGGCCGGTGTAGACGATAGTGGGCGGCACCACCTGGGAGGCAACCATCGGAAACGGAACTAACAGCATCGCCACGCCAACAACCCACCAAGCAAATCGCATCGAACCTCCTCAGCTGCCCCGAAGCACGTCCATGACCCGGCTCAATCGGGCCGGGTTCGGAACCGGCGTCATGCCGAAACCCGCCCCGACGGCCGGCCGAAGCACGATCCCGGACAAATGAATCTCCCGAACCCCGGTCGCCGCGACCAACCCCGCGACATGCTCGGCCACTACCCCGCCCCCGGCCATGACCGCCAACCGCGGGCCGGCCTGCTCCACCAACCGACCGATCACGGCCCGCCCGGCATCGGCTGTCGTCCCCCCGCCTGAAGTCAGCAACCGGACGACGCCGTTCCTCACCAAAACGTCCAAAGCCCTAAGCGGGTCCCCAACGAGGTCGAAGGCCCGGTGGAAGGTGACCTGAGCCGGCCCCGCGGCCAGAACCAGTCGCTTTAACCCATCCTGATCAATCCCCGCCTCGGCGGTCAACGGCCCCACGACCACACCACCCGCCCCGGCCCGAACCGCATGCCGGACATCAGCTTCCATGACCCGCAAATCTTCCGGCCCGTAGACAAAGTCGCCCGGCCGGGGCCGAATCATGACTACCACCGGAATCGACACCCGCTCCAGCACCGCCTCGAGCAGCCCAAAACTGGGCGTGGTGCCCCCCAATTCGAGATCCTGGCACAGTTCGAGGCGGTCGGCCCCCAGCCCGGCCGCCATGACCGCCGAAACCACCGAATCGACCGCTACCTCGACCAAGGGGCGGGTTCGCGTTAGCATTGGACCATCCTCCGGATTCCTTTCCCTTTGAGCCGAGACCCATGAGCAAAGCCGAATCGGCCCGCTTGATTCTCCAACTCTACGAACTCCGTCGCGAACCGACCCTCCGGGACGCCCGGGATTGGTTTGTGGCCCGATTTCATCCCACCTCGCCGGCCGAGGTCTTTGCCACCTGGATGGGGCCCGACAGCGCGCCATACCGGATGGTGACAACCTACTGGGACATGGCCGCCTCGATGGTGAACCACGGCGCCATCGACGCCGCCATGTTCAACGACGCCAACACCGAACACAACGCGGTCTACGCCAAGATGCAACCATTTCTCCCCGAATTGCGCAAGCGTTCCGGGTTGCCCGACTACCTCGATCACCTCGAGCGTTTGGTCCTATCGCAACCGGGCGCCGACGCCCGGCTCGAGGTCTTTCGCCGCTACATGGCCGTGAAAGCGGCCTCCGCGGGAACCCCAGCCGCCTTGGAGGCACGATGACCGATCCCATTCCTACCACCACCAGCGGCCCCGGCGGCACTCCCGGCGGTTTGAGTTCGTTCTTTGGGGGCTTGGCCCTGGTCGTGGGTGGTGGCTACTTGATCCTCAACCAGGTCACCGTCACCACCGGCGCCTGGTCCTTCTACGGTTACAACGCCTTCGGGTTGTCGCTCATTCCGCTTCTGATCGGCATCGGGATCCTGTTTTTCAGCGGCAAGTCGCTGGCGGGATGGTTCCTGACCCTGGCGGGGATGTTGATCATCTTGGTCGGGATCATTGCCAACCTCCACATCTTCTTTCAGCCGACCAGTTTGTTCAACACCCTCCTGATGTTGGGGGCATTGGCCGCGGGACTCGGATTGATCGTGCGGTCACTCCGGTCGCAATAGGGCCGGTCCGCCATGCGGGCGCTCCATCAGGTCGTGACGCGGGCGCCCGGAGTCCGCCGTGGAACCGCTGTGTTCGCCGGGAGCCGAGTCCCGCTCAAAGCGCTGATCGACCATCTCGACCGGGGTGGCTCGCTGGACGATTTTCAGCGCCGGAACCCCGAGGTCGATCGCAACATTCTCAATGCCGCCTGTGCGTTAGGCCTCGAAGCACTGGCCGGTGCTGCTCCGCTTGAAACCGTCATCGAGCAAGCATCTCTGCTCCCCCGGACGGCTCCTGACGGCGCCATCATCAACGCCGAGGAGCTGGTGGCCTCGGTCGTGGTGGGCCGGAGAGTTCGGTGTCCGGCATGCCGGACCCTGGTCTTCAAATCGTGGCCCGAAGGCTGGGATGCCCACGCGGGCCGGCGCTGCCGCGGCGTGGTCGGCAAAGATGAACGATCCCGGAAAGCCGAGTTCAAGCGCCGGTACCAGCATTTGTTTCGGTGACCCTGATGACTTTGGCCTTCCTTGCCGCTCTCACCGCCGTCCAGGGCCAGGATCCGGGCCGGTGGCTGGCCCCTGATACAGCGCGAGCTGTGAGTCGGGCTCGGAGCGCCCAAGAAGCCTTCGAGTTCGACCGACGCCGGAGGTTGCCCATCGTAGCGACCAGCGCGGGCCGGTGTGACGAGCGGATCGGGCGGTTCTGCTACTGGTACGACGAGCGTGACACCAGCCTTCCTACGGAACCCGAGCCGATCCGGGTTGCCCGGGCCCGACTGAACGTCAATCTCGCGGTGGCCCAAACCGAACATCCGTCCAGCAATTGGCTCCTCGGCCAGCGAGTTCGTTATCTCCTCGAACATCAGCAGCCTGACACCGGGCTGACCGTCGCCGCGCGGTGTGGCGCCGCCCCATGGTGGTGTAGTGCACTCGCCGGACTGTCGCTCCATATCGCGGAACGATTTGCCGACGCGGATTCTGCTTTCGAGGCGGCCCTGGCCCAGATGCCACCGGCCCTTCGCTGCACCTGGACCGACTGGACCGTGGTGTTCGAGACCAAAACCGCCGACTCGATCAAAGCCCTCGACTGCGACGGGCGGCGCCGGGCGGCAGACTCGCTCTTTGCCCTGGCAAAGCCGCTCCTCTCGGAGCCGGGCAATGACCTTCGGACCGAACTCCTGGCCCGCCGCACCATGGCGGCGCTCCACTCCTTTGCCCGGTCACCCCATTTCATGCCCTGGGGCAAGGACATGGAGGAATTGATGGTCCGCTACGGCTGGTCGACCAACTGGTCGATCAGCGATCGGCCTGCGAGCCCCTATGAGTCCGCGGGGGTCACCGGCCATCAGCGATCGCCGGCGTACCAGTTCTTCCCAACCCACAACGATGACAAGAGTTGGACCTGGAACCTGAAGCCCGAGCGAGCCCGGTTTCGCTACGCGCCAACCTACGCCGACGAGTTCACGATCGTTGACGACGCCCAGATCGCCAGGTTCCCCCGGGGCGATTCGACGCTAATCGTTGCCGGGGCGGCCATCGGCCCCGACACCGTCGTTGCCCTGACCGTCGTCGGATCGCCGCACACTGCCGCCGTAACGGTGCGGGCAGATTCAACCACTCGAGCCGGGGGCCTCGTCGTTCGCATGGCCGGCTCGCCGACCTTGGCCAGCCTCGAGATCCGAACTCATCGCGGTCGGCAGATCGCCGTCGCTCGACTGACTTTCGGGGCCGAAACCGTCAGGGCGCCGTTGGTCATCTCCGACCCGCTATTCTTCGCCGTGAGCGACGATCTGCCAGAAACCCTCGAGGCCGCCGCGGCAAGAGCGCTCGCGAAGAATCGGTTTTCGAAGGAAGCCCCGGTCGGAATTTTCTGGGAAGCCACCGGTCAAAGCCCCGACTCGCTCGAAGTCGCCGTCTCTATCGTTCCGATTCGGCGGGGGTTCCTCGGCCGGCTTGGAGAGGGCTTGAGTCTGATCAAGCGGCGCGCCCCGTTAACGCTCCAGTGGCAAGCCCGTGGTGGGGCGTTCGAACTCGACCTCCGACGCCAGAAACCAGGGAAGTACCTCCTCCGTCTGGAAGCAAAGGCCGAGGCCATGACCGCCACGAGCCAGCGCACCTTCATTCTCCTGCCTTGAGTTCATCGTGCTAACCCTTTCGCTTCTCCTGGCCCTGTGGCAAACCGCCCCGGCCGATCGCCTGCCCCTTGACCCCGCGGTCACCACCGGCCGGCTCGCCAACGGGGTCCGCTACTACGTCCAGAAGAACTCTCGGCCTGAAAAACGGGCCGAACTCCGGTTGGTGATCAACGCCGGCTCGATCCTCGAAGACGACGATCAGCTGGGGTTGGCCCACTTCGTCGAACACATGGCCTTCAACGGAACCAAGAATTTCAAGAAACAAGCCCTGGTGGATTACATCGAGCAGATCGGAATGCGGTTCGGCGCGGACTTGAACGCCAGCACCAGCTTTGATGAGACGGTGTACCAACTATTGGTCCCGACCGACAGCGCGCACTTGGTTCGGAAGGGCTTTCAGATCCTCGAGGATTGGGCCCACGGGATCACGTTCGACACCACCGAGATTCGGAAGGAACGGGGCGTGGTGATCGAGGAGTGGCGGCTTGGCCAAGGGGCCGGCAATCGGATGCAGAAGAAGCAATTCCCGATTTTGTTCCGCGGCTCCCGGTACAAGGATCGACTCACCATCGGAACCAAAGAGTCGCTCGAATCCTTCGACCCGGCAGCGCTCACTCGATTCTATCGGGACTGGTACCGCCCCGATCTGATGGCGGTCGTGGCGGTTGGCGATTTCGAGCCCCGTCAGATCATCCAACTGATCCGAAGTCACTTCGGCCGAATTCCAGTCCGACGGAACCGGAGACCCCGGGTCGAGTATTCAGTGCCCGCCCGCGACTCGACCGCGGTCGCGATTGCAACCGATGCCGAAGCCACCAGCACGTCCGTGGGCGCCTACTACTTCCGTCCCGGAAAGGTCGACCCGAGCCGGGCGGCCTATCGCAAGTCGTTGATCGGCGAACTCTATGCGTCGATGCTCGGGCAACGGTTGTCGGAGCTGGCTCAGTTGCCGAATCCGCCGTTCATCGGGGCCGGCGGCGGCCCCGGTCGCGTTGTTCGCGGTACCGAGGCCTTCTCACTCGGCGCGGCGGTGTCCGACACCGGAATCCTTCGGGGCCTCGCCGCTGTCCTGACCGAGGTCGAACGGGTGGATCGCCATGGCTTTACGGCTCCGGAGCTTGACCGGACCAAGCAAGACTACCTCCGCAGCTACGAACAAGCCTACGCCGAGCGCGACAAGACTGAATCGGGATCGCTGGTCGAGGAATACGTCCAGCTCTTCTTGACCGGCGACCCCTCGCCCGGCATCGCGGCCGAGTTTGCGATGATCAAACGCCAGCTGCCGACCATCACGTTGGCGGAAGTCAATCGGGCCGCCCAGGAGTGGCTCGCTCTCAAAGACCGGGTGCTATTGGTCAACGCGCCCGAAAAAGCGAGCGTCACGATGCCGACTGAGGCACAGCTGTTGGGCCTGTTCGATCAGGTCCACCGGTCGGAGGTCGCGGCGTACCAAGAAACGGTGTCAGACGCCCCACTCGTCGGCGAGACGCTGGTGAGCCGCCCTGTCGTGTCCGAAACCCGCGACACCGCACTCGGAGTCACCCGATGGACCCTGAGCAACGGGATCCGGGTGATCGTCAAACCCACCACGTTCAAGGCCGACGAGGTGTTGTTTTCGGGTTACAGCCCCGGCGGCAATTCCTTGACCCCCGACAGCTTGTTCACCGCCGCGGTGTTCGCCACCCAGCTCGTTTCACTTGGCGGTCTCGCCAATTTCAACCTGGTTGAGTTGCAAAAGAAACTGGCCGGTAAGGCGGTCTTCGTCGCTCCGTACATTGGGGCCTATCAAGAGGGAATCCGGGGGCAAGCGTCGCCCAAGGACCTCGAAATCATGTTTCAGTTGACTTATCTCTACTTCACGGCACCGAGACGGGACCCGCAGGCGTTCGACGCCTTCAAGAGCAACGCCCGGGCTCAGTTGGCTAATCGGGGCGCCAGTCCGGCCTCGGCGCTTCGCGATACCTTGGTGGCAACGATGTCCCAACATCACCCCCGGAGCCGGCCCCTGGTCCCCGCCATCG
>JAYVJS010000374.1:0-7099 GCA_043769075.1 Gemmatimonadota bacterium
CGGGCTTACCGGAGCCGTCCACGATCCGGGCCCCGGAAATAATGAGATCGAGTGAATCAGTTTTGACGGGAATCGTTTGAGCCGCGGCGGAACCGGCCAAACCGGCCGCGACCGCCAATTGAATCACGACGCGAGACATCGTTCGAACTCCGCACGGTCAATGACGCCTTCGGTGCAGATCACCAGCACGATGCTGGACGGCCCCAAGGCAAGATGGTCCTTCAAGCCGCGGCAACGCGGATCACGGAGGATCGCCACCAGCCCGCCGGTGGTCGCGGCCCCGGAGTTTCCGGCCTCGATCGGCGGATCGCCCTCGGTGGGCCGGGCCAACTGCCGAACCCCCTCCTCGGCGTAGGCGTCGTCGATCGCGAGGATCGCATCGACGCCCCGCCGAATCGCGGGCCACGAAGGCAGCGACACCTCGGCGCAATTGAGACACGCCATGGTGGTGTTGCGGTTGCCGGCGGCTACGACCGGTTCCCCCCCAGGCGCCAGAAGCGACTCGGTGAGGCAGGCGCCCTCCGCCGGCTCTACCCCAACGACCCGGGGCCCAAGCGCCTTGGCCCGGAAATGATCAACGCCGGCGTGGAGAATGCCGCCAACCCCTCCAGGAATCAGGACGGTATCGGGCGCCGGCCATCCCGCCTGGACGATTTGGTCATCGGATTCTTCGAACAGGGTCCGATACCCTTCGACCACCAACGGGGGAATCTCGAGGTACCCCTCGTATCCCACGTCCGAGATGATTTGCCAACCCCGCTCGCGGCTGACCCGGTCGCACTCCCGCACCGCATCCTCATAGGAGCCCTCGACGAAGATGACATTGGCTCCTTCGCCCCGGATGTTGGCGATCCGCTCCGGGGCGACGTGGGCCGGGAGGAATATCTGGCAGGGCACTTTCATCAACCGCGCCGCCCACGCCACCGCCCGGCCATGATTGCCCTCGCTCGCCGTGGAAACAGTATCGAACGACCCCGGCCGCATTTCCAGCAGCCGGTGAAGGGCCCACGATCCACCCAGGCCTTTGAAGGCTTTGAGCCCGAACCGGGCGCCCTCGTACTTGACGTAGAGGTCAGCGATACCAAGTGAGCGAGCCAGCGCCGGGCGCCGGATCAACGGGGTCGGGGCATAACCCGGCAGGGTCCGGTGCCATTCACGACGGCCGAGCATAGGCGGGGCCGCCAAGACACCGGCCTCTCGGTACGGATTGAGCGCAAATCGGGTTGTCATCGTTAGGCTTCGTGCCGTAGCCCGCCGATTTCGATCACGGTGCCGATTCCGAGTCGCTCGGCCTCCGCGGCCACATAGTGGGCCGACGCCACGTCTTCGATCGCGAGCCCGAGGGATTTGAACAGGGTAAGATCCGACCGGTGGAGCCGGCCCGGCGCCGTTCCTTCCAGGACCTCGCCAAGCTCGCCGATCAGGTGATCGTCGCCGAACCGTCCCTCGGACTTCGGAATCAGAAAATCGCCGCTCTCCGCCAACAGCGACTCCCGCCGGTCGGCGTAGAACCGGGCGGCCGCCACGGTATCGCTGTCGATTTCCCGCGCCGCCGCGAGCGACGCCCCCACCACGTTGAGGTGGGCCCCGGTCGCCACCCAGCGCCGCTCGACGATGGGCTGCCTGACCGATGTCACCGTGCAAATCAAGTCCGCCCCGAGGAGGGCTTCCTCAACCGACCCGGCCGCCTCGGCTGTGACCCCGTGGCGGCCGCGGGTCTCAGCGACAAACCGGGCCACATTGACCGGGTTCCGGCTATAGACCCGGACCCGTCGCAGGGTCCGAACCGCGGCCATCGCATCGAGATGAGTCATGGCCTGAACCCCGCTCCCGAGGATGGCCAAGTCGCCGGCATCCGGATTGGCCAGAGCCCGAGTCGCGACCCCGGACACCGCCGCCGTTCGGATGGCCGTCACCGAACTGGCGTCGAGAATGGCCGTCAACGACCCGTGCTCGGCCTCGAAGAGCAACACGACCCCTTGGTGGGAGTCGTATCGGGTTCCCTCGTTCCCGGGAAGCACCGTCAACGCCTTGAGACCGATGGCATTGGGGGGATTCAAGTAGGCTGGCATCGAACCGAACACTCCGCGGCCTTCGGGAAGCCGGAGCATGGTCCGAAGCGGTAAGATGGCTCCGCCCCGGGTCAGGGTCCGGAGAGTCTGGTCCATCAGGTCGACGCACGCGGGCATCGTGAGAAGCTGCGTGACTTGGGGCTGGGTCAGGATGCGAACGGGCATAGCGAACAACAGTCGGCCAAGTCCCTCGAACAGTCAAGGGACCTGGGAACTTCGGAAGTGGGCTACTTGGAGATGACCGGGGCGTTGCCGGTTCGCCACCACCGGATCTTCGGCTGGTTCACGAACTTGATTTCGGGGCGCGGCACGTCCATGTACGCCAGGAGTAGAGTGATCGGGTGGCCATCCTGCTCGTAATCGACGTTCAGAAACAGGGTGTCACCGACTTGTCTCGACTTGACCCGCTTGACGTCATGGACCGAGAATTGATCGTCTTTGGTGCCATTTTGGAAAGCGACCGCGTTTTGATTGAGCCAAAAGTTCCGGCCGGCGTACCTCCCGTCGTTGGTCGACCAGGTCCCGACGACGGAGGATGGAATCGGCACGGAGGAGAGCCAATTGTCCCACGCGAAGTACCCGAGACCGGCTACCGCAACGGGCGCAAAGGCCATCGCGATTTGACGGACCGGGATGTTGAATCGCCGCTTCTTGGCCTCCTCCGCCCTGGCTTCCTTTTCTTCTTGCTTCCGATTGCGCTTCGGCAACCGAAACACGGTACCGACCCCAACCAAGTAGTCGCGGAGCTTGACCGGCGTGGCCAGGTTGCCGTCGGCAATCCCGGTCACATACCCGGGCCCCTCGCTGGTGGTCTTTTCGGTCTCGACAGCAGTCATGGGCTAGAACCTCGAGGCTCGGCCGATGAAGCCGCCGTCGTTCCCGAGCAGGACGTCGTCCTGACTCGGCCCAGCGGTAATCGAGGTCGTGCTGGCGCCGTCGATGCCGGAACTGTAGACATCAAACTCGGTATTGAGATCGACGCCGAATACGTCCGTTCGGGGAACGCCACCGGTTGAGAAGTTGACATAGATGTATGGACGACCCCAAGGGTCCAGGATCCCAGCCCGGTCGACGGCCGCCAGTCCCGGCGGCAGGGTCTTCCCTGGCGACGACGTCTGGTAGCCGATGATATCGGCCGTGATGGCCCGAATGTCTCCGGTTGCTTTGGCGACTCGGGCTTGTTGGAGCGTGTAGTTGACCTTCGCGGTGGCCATTCCCGCAATCGTTCCCATGACCACGGTGACCATCATGAGCTCGATGAGGGTAAAGCCAAGCGATGCGGCCTGGCGGGCGGTCAATCGACGGCCCCGGCTCTCGGGCACTGCAGTTTGGGTTTCCATGGCGGTTCGTTCTAACGCAAACCCTGAGCCGCAACCAGAAACACCATATCCAACAATGGCTTACGGAATCGCCACCGGTCAAAAGCCACCGCAATCCGCTACGCAGCAACCTGCCCATCTGATGCAGGGAAATGCACCATACGTGCAGGAATTCCACTCACATTGGGGTCCCTAGGACAGGCCGAGTGAGGCCATGGCGGTCGCCAACTGGGCTTTAATGGCGGTCGCGGCCGACATGGCGGCGGCCAAGTTCCCGGCCTTGAAGCTTTCGGTTGCCGCCGCCCAGTTGGTCGCCCAGCCGGCGGCTTGCTCCTTGACGGCGGCGAACTTGGCCGGGTCGATCGTTGGAGGGAGTTTCTTCATCGCGCTGAGCTCGGCCGCTTTGTCGGTGACCGACTTCAGCATGGTGGGGAGCTCCATCGACATCGCGGCGAAAGCCGAGTTGAGTTGGTCTCGACGAGTAACGAGGTTGGCCTTGAGATCCCGAATCTTGGTGCCCGCTTGGCGGGCACCCATCAAGGCCCCCGAGTGGTCGCCGCTCACCACCAGGGCCTTCATCGCCGCGATCGAATCGGTCAGCGCCCGCAACTCGTCGGGCGCGACCTGCTCGGCATCGGCCTTGATCGCGGCCAACCCAGACTCAGCCTTCTTGATCGCGGATTCAGCCGAACTCTTCCCGCAACCAGCGGCCGCGAGCGAAAGTCCTACGATGCCGATAGTCATCAGACGATTCATGGCGCCTCCAGGAGTGAGCCTAGCCGGTTGCTTCGGGTCCGAAGGTCGCTCTCGGGAGACAGTTCCGCAACCTGGAAAGCTCTGCCGGTTCGGGTTAGTTTCCGGCCACACGGGGCGGTAGCTCAGTTGGGAGAGCACCTGCTTTGCAAGCAGGGGGTCACCGGTTCGATCCCGGTCCGCTCCATTCACGATGGTCCCGCCATGAACGACCCGCTCATTCGACGATTCGAACGTTACGTCGCCATTGGCGACAGCTCGACCGAAGGCCTCGACGATCCCGACGGCCGGGGCGGTTATCGCGGCTGGGCCAACCGGCTGGCCGAACGAATCGCTTCGATTCAGGGGTCGGTGCTGTACGCGAACCTGGGCGTCCGGGGGCTGAGAACCCGGGAAATCCTCGACCGGCAACTGGAGCCAGCGCTAGCGCTTCGGCCCGACCTTGCGACGCTGTTTTCGGGCACCAACGATATCGTCGCCAAGAATTTCGACCCCGCGCAAGTCGCCGCTGACGTGGAGACGATGCAGTCAGCTTTGGTCGCGGCGGGAGCGACGGTGCTGACCTTCACGCTCCCCGACCTAACGCCTGTGATGCCGCTGGCCCGTCGAATTGCTCCCCGGCTTCTGGCCCTCAACGAGGCGCTGCGACGGGCCTCGGCGGCGAGCGGTGCGATCCTGGTCGACGTGGCGCTTCATCCGGTGGCGTCCGACCCCCGGCTCTGGAGCGAGGACCGGCTCCACGCCAACGCGGCAGGCCATGCCCGGATCGCGGCGGCGCTGGGACATGGATTGGAATTGCCGGGGTCGGATGCGGGGTGGTGCGATCCGTTGCCGGACCGTCCGCCGCCCACGGTTTTCGAGCGGGTCGCGGCCGAGATTCGCTGGGGACGGCGCTATCTCGTTCCTTGGATGTGGCGGCATGCCCTGGGCCGCTCGTCCGGCGACGGCCGGACCGCCAAGCGACCGACCCTAGAATCTGTCAGCCCCGGTACCGATTCCCGCCGTTGACTTGGGTGTGACCGGTTCCAAGATTGGAATCACCGCTGCGAGACGCCGGATTCCATACACCGGGGGAGGGTTCGTAAACCGAACCCACGGCTACCGGACCCCGACGAGCTCGATCGTGAACACCAAAATCGCGTGTGGCGGGATCGGGCCACTGCCCCGGGCTCCGTAGCCTAACGCCGCCGGAACGACCAACTGGCGCTTGCCACCCACCTTCATCCCAACAATGCCCTCGTCCCACCCGCCGATCACCCGGCCGGCCCCAAGCCGAAACTCAATCGGGTCGCCGTTGGGAGCCGTGGCATCGAATGGTGTCCCGTCGACGAGTTGCCCTCGATAGCGCACCACCACCGTCTGGCCGACGGCCATCGGCGCACCCCGGCCCGGCTCGAGATCCCGATAGTAGAGCCCCGACACCGTCTTGATCATCGCCCCGAGCTCGATCATCAGCCCCGGCGCAAACCGAACCGCTTCGATCTGGGCGGGCGGATTCGTGCCCCCCGCGCAGCCATTGGCAACCGCCGTGAGAGCCACCAGACCAGCCTGGGCCAACCCGATTCCGACCCGACGGCTTAGCACCGACCCACCTCCGCACTCGCCACCGAGCCCGCCACGCGCTGGCCGCCCCGAAGGCCGCCAATGGTCCAGGCCCGGTCCCCGAGCAGCACTAAGCCCCGGTGGTCCATCGTTGGCTCCGTTAAGGACGGCAACGTTCGCCAGGCGAGCGACACCGGGTCGAAGGCCAGGAACGTGGCAACCGGTTCCGAGGGCCGGCCGTCGTAACCGATGCCGTTGTAGTTGTACGGATTGTCGCTGCCGCCGGCCACCAGAATGACGCCTTGCGCCGGACAGGGGGCGGCCGCCGCCCGATAGAGCGCCGGCCCCGGGTGAACCGACAGACGCCGCCACGAGATCTTCCCAGGATCCCCACCGTCGATCGTGCCGAGCCAGGTTTGCTCGGCCAGGTCATATCGAGTCTTTTTGCCGTTTTTCTTGGCGCCGTCGATCACCAGAATCGATTGGCCGAGCACGGCGCCGGTATGCCCGAACGCCGCGGCGCCCGGAAAGGGCGTCCCCACCGACCATCGGTTCTGGGCCGGATCATAGATCTGGACTACGTCGACATTGTCGGTATCATGCCAGCCGGATACCAAGTAGATCAACGAATCCCGATAGACGCCGCTGACCGCGTCGTCGACCGGCACCGGAATGGGGGCGCCCGACGTCCACTGCCCGGTGCCGGGGTCGAACACATCCACGTTAGGCGCCGACCGTTCGGCTCCGTCGGCCGCCACCGTGTAGCCCCCGAAGAGATACAGCTTCCCGCCGACCACCTGCGCCGTGGCGGCCAACCGGCCCACCGCGCCCGGCACCGCCGGCAACTCCCGCCACGCCGGCTGGCCGGCCTCGAATTGAAACGCCCGCCGGGTAATCCCGGACCACTGTTTCGAGGTGTCGACCCCAAGCGCCGAGAACACCACCGTACGGCCGCCCACCAGCCCCATGGCCACCGCGTTGTTCGTCACGGCCATCGGAAGTGCCGCCAACGACGGCTTGGCTTGGTACACCACTCGGCCATTGAACACCGTGAGCTCGCAGCGCATCGCTTTCAAATCCGCCGAGGGCACGGTGTAAGGATCCCGGTCCCAGACCGCCAGGTCGGCGTATTTCCCGACCTCGATCGATCCGGTTTTCTTCTCGAGAAACATCTGATACGCGGCGTCGATCGTGAACGCCCGCAACGCCGCTTTCACGTCGATCGCTTCATCGGTCCCGAAGGGATCCTTGCCGTAGACGCCTAACAGCGGCTCCCGGGTCACCGCCGCCCAGATTCCGTACCGGGCCGGGAACGGGGTGACGTTGAAATCAGAGGTCCCAGCCCACCGAACGCCCTTCTTGGCAAGGGTCTTGAACGGATTGAGCCGCCGCGACCGGGCCGCACCGAAATTG
>JAYVJS010000375.1:0-3542 GCA_043769075.1 Gemmatimonadota bacterium
TGAAGGTCCACATGGCCATCGTCATCGATGAGTATGGCGGCACCGCCGGCCTCCTCACCATGGAAGACCTGCTCGAGGAAATCGTCGGACCGATCTTCGACGAGCATGACCCGGTCGAGCGCCTCGCCCGCCCTGACGACGTACCCCTGCTCGACGGAGCGATGCCGATCTCGGAGTTCAACGCCAGCCACGGTGCCGAGCTCGATGACACCGACTACACCACGTTAGGCGGCTACCTCTTCGGCCAACTCGGCCGCCTCCCCCAACCCGGCGACCGGATCACGGCCGGCGACTTCGACTTCGACATCGTGGCGATGGATGGGCGCCGGGTCAAGAAGGTCCTCGGCACTCGGCGCTCGGCGCCCGGCCCCCGGCCGGCGGCGACTAACGACGGGTCAGGCGGGCCGCGAGGCTAAGGGCCTGGCGCATGCTGGCGGGGTCGGCCCGGTCCTGTCCGGCAATGTCGAAGGCGGTGCCGTGATCGGGGGACGTCCGCGGGAACGGGAGGCCGAGGGTGATGTTGACGCCCTGGCCGAAGGCCGCAACCTTGATGGCGGTCATCCCGACGTCGTGATAGGGCGCCAACACGACGTCGAATTCGCCCTTCATCGCCCGGACGAACACGGTGTCGGCGGGGAGCGGGCCGGCCGCGCCGAGGGCTTTGGCGGCGGGGCCTAGAACCCGGGCGTCTTCATCACCAAACAGACCCTGCTCGCCCGCGTGCGGGTTTAACGCGCACAAGGCCATCCGAGGCGCTGGGATCCCAAACCAGTCCTCAAGACCCTTCGCGGTCACCTTGCCGGTCCGAACGATCCGGTCAGTGGTTAAGAGCGCGGCGACGTCCCGGAAGGCAACGTGGGTGGTCACCAGAACCACCCGAAGCCGGTCGGCGGCCAACATCATCGCCACCTCCACATCGCCGGCCAGATGCGCCAACCACTCGGTATGGCCCGGGTAACGGAACCCCGCCAAGTTGATCGCGTGCTTTTCAAGCGGGGCCGTCACGATCGCATCGACCTCGCCCGCCATGGCCAGCGCGGCAGCCCGCTCGACCGCGTGGCCGGCCAGTTGGCCGGCGCGAACGACCCGGGGGCGGTCCTCCGGTCGAGCGCCCGATCCAGCCTTCCAGCTGCCCACTGAAATCCGATGAGCGGCGGGAATCGCGTTGATCTGGTCGTCGGCGCCAATCAGGGTAATCGACGCCCCGGTCAGGCCGACCAGGGCTTTGGCGACGATCTCCGGCCCGATTCCGCGTGGATCGCCGAGTGTCACGGCGAGGCGGGCGGGCCCGGTTGTCAAAGGGGGCGAACCTCCACGAACGTCGCGGACCGGAGCCGGTCCAGGTGTTTTCGGCGGCCTAGAATGGTGGCCAATCGGTTCCGAATCTGATCCCGAACATCCTCGAACTTGGTATCCCCAGCGGAGATCCGAGCCGTGACCTGAACGATCGCAAGCTTGGCCCGGTTCGGGTCCGGCGAGTCGAGCCGGAACAACGGAGCCAGCTCGCCCTGTTTGACGTCGCGGAGGGCCTCGGCATAGGGCGGGGCTTGTCTGGCCAGCTGATCGAGCGGCAACTGATTCACCTCCCGCTCTTCGACCTTGTCGTGATAAATCCGCTGCAGGCTATCGAACGAAGCCCCCGCCTTGATGGCAACATAGACCGCCTCAGCAACCCGCCTGGAGCTGTCGGCGTTGGTTGAGTCGATCACTGGGCTAATCAAGATGTGGCGGACCGAGACCTCGGCGGGCTGGACCCGCTCCACTTGAATCAGGTGGTACCCGAACGACGACTCGACCGGATCGGAAATTTGGCCCGGTCGGAGTGAAAACGCGGCCTCCTCGAACTTGGGATCATAGCCCTGACCCCGGCGGATCCAGTTGAGCGACCCACCTTGCTCTTTCGTGGCCGGGTCCATCGAAAAGCGCTTCGCCGCGACCGCAAAATCGCCACCCTTGCGGAGCTCGACCAAAATCGAGTCCGCCACCTGAAGGGCACTGGCCTTCGCGGCATCGCTGGCCTTTGGTCCCACGATGATCTGGCGGAACGACACCCCCTCCGACCGCGGGGCGAACGAGAGCTTGTTCTGGTCGAAATACTCGCGGACCTCCGAATCCGTCGGCGGCAGTTCTTTGACCTTCTGGCTCTGGTTCAAATGCTGCCAGAACCGATCCCCGAGAAAGCGGCGTCGCTGTTGATCAGAACTGTAGCTCCGCCATTCCTCGAGCGTTTGAAACCCGGCTCGTTGCAAATCGCTCCGAAACTGTTCCTCCGAATTGAACTTGCCCCGGATGTTCCGATACAACTCGTCGACCGACTGGGTGACCTCTTCGTCGAGTACTTTGATCGTGGTATCGCGTTGGGCCTCTTGGACCACCAGCTCGTCATCGACCAACGAGCCCCGGATCGCCTCGAGCATCTGCTGCAAGACCTTGGGGTCTTTCGGCACTTCGCGACCCTGGAGCTCGGTGTACAGTCGTTCTTGGAGCTGCGACGACAGAATCGCTCTGGTTCCCACCACGGCGACAATCCGATCGAGGGCATTCGCGGTGTCCCGCTCCTGAGCCTCGACCGGCGATGGCACCAGCACCACCACCGCCGCCAAACCAGCCAACCCCATCGTCGTGAACGACATTCGTGCCATTCTCCAGCTACGGCTTCTTGGTCGGCTCGCCGATCGGCGGGCCACCGGGAGCCTGTTGAATCGGAGCCGGAGCGCCGGGCGGGACGCCCTTCGCGGCGGCCGCCGCAGAGTCGCGCCGGAAGGTCGCGGTCGCCAGCTCAACGGCCCTGGCGATCCCGGCCTGGTTCACCCGGCCGCCGCCGGCGGCGCGGAGGCGATCACCCAAGTCCGGGAGCACATTCTGCATTTGGGCTTTGCCGTCGAGAAGCCGGGCGAAGAAGTCTTCGACCTTGTCCGACGCGAGCTTCGACTTGGCGTCCGGCGTCAGTTTCGATTCCGCCCCGAGTTCGGGCACGCTGAGACCGAGCTCGGTGCGCAACTGGTCGACGGCCTGGGTGTACCGCATCAACGCAAACTGACGCATCTGGGGCTGGACTTTCATCCCCGCCGAGTCAGCGGCCTTGAGCATCACGGTCTGGAGGGCGAGGTCCTTCGCGAAGGCATTGAGCAGACTGTCCGGTGCGTTCCGGATCTGCATCTTGGCTTGGATTGGGAACATCGCCGTCCACCGGACGAAATCCCCCATCGTCAGGTCCCCACCCCTGATGGTCACGAGCGTCCGTTTCGAATTCCGGACGTCTTCGGGATAGGCGGCCGCCGCCTTCATCGCGGCGGGGCCGCCGCTGGCAACCTTGAACCCGTATGCTTTCTCCAACTCGCCGGCATAGAGCGAGTCGGTCTTGCCCTCCGTGAGTTTCGCGAGACTCGCGACGATCCGAGTCCGCGCCTCGTCCAATGTTGGGCGCCGAATGATATGGAACCCGAACTGACTCTTCACCACCCCGCTCATCTCGCCGGGCTTGAGATTCCAGGCCACGTCGTCGAATTCCTTGACGAACTGACCCCGGGGGCCAAACGGCA
>JAYVJS010000376.1:0-4956 GCA_043769075.1 Gemmatimonadota bacterium
GTCTCGGTCGGCAAGCCGAGATGCTCGATCCGATGGTGAGTGCCGCCGGGCCACTGACGGCCGAGCTCCTGATATCCGTCCAGCACGAGCTCGATGGCCCGATCCCCGATGGCATGAGTGGCAATCCGGAATCCGGCCCGGACTGCCTGTCCGCCGGCTTTCGCGAATAGGGTTGGGTCCAGCCGCAAGACGCCGCGATAGTCGGTCCCATGGTACGGCCGGCTCAGCGCGGCCGTCGAGCCGGACAGGCCGCCGTCAGCGAAGAACTTGACGGTATCGACCACCAAGGTGTCGGACCGATAGGGCTCCGGCACCGGCAGCGGCTCGCTCGCCCCATCGGGAATTCCGATCGCAATCGCGTTGACCCGGATTGGTAACCGGCCCTCGGCCTCGAGCCGGCGGTAGCAGCGCATCAGGTCGGGGCCGACCGCTGGGTCGCATACGGCTGTGATCCCGTGGCGAAGCATCTCGCCGGAGGCCCGGATGATCATCCGCTGGTATTCGTCGTCGGTAATTTGGGTGGCCAACGAGGAAACCAAACCTAACGCGGCTTCGGTAAACACCCCGGTCAGCCGTCCCCGGGCATCCCGGCGCACTTCGCCCCCCGCCGGCCCATTGACCCGGTCATCGATCCCGCAGGCGGCCAGCCCCGCGGAGTTCACCACCGCGATATGGGCGCAGGTTCGAAGGGCGTGCACCGGTCGGTTGAGCTCGAGTTGGTCGAGATCCTCGCGGGTCACCATCCTACCCTCCGCCAGCGAGGCCTCATTGAAGCCCCGAGCTCGGATGATCGGCAAATCGGGCCGCTTGGCCGCAAACTCAGCGATCCGACGCTGGACGTCCGAGATCGAGGCACTGCCCCGGAGATCGACCGTAAACTCGAGGAGGTCGCCCACCTTCCAGAGGTGGATGTGGGCATCGACGAACGCCGGGAGCACCACCCCCCCGCCGAGGTCGACCACGGCACCACCGTCGGTCGGCGGATCCAGCTCGGTGATTCGGCCGCCCGCCACCGCGAATCCCGATGCCCGGGGCCGCCTGGGATCCAGCGTGTAGACCGACGCGTTGACGAACCGGACCGTCATCCGGCGTGCTTGGTGATCGCGGCTTCGAGGACGTCGAGGCCTTCGGCCAATTGGGCATCGGTCATGACGATGGGCGGCAAGAGACGGATGCAGTTCGAAAACAGCCCCGCTCGAATCAGCACGAGGCCGTTGGCGACGCCCTCTCGAATGATCTTGAGGGCCAACTCGGGGTCCGGCACCTTGGTGGTCCGGTCCTTGACGAACTCAACCACCCGCATCGCGCCGAGGCCGCGAACGTCTCCGATCGCGCCAAACCGAGCCTTCCAGGTGTCGAGCCGCCCCCGGAGGATCTCGCCGACGACGTTGGCCCGGGCCAGAAACTCCGGCGAGTTGATCAGCCGGACGGTCGCGAGAGCCGCGACCGCCGCCAGGGGATTCCCGCCGTAGGTGCCGCCGATGGCCCCCACGTGGGGGGCGTCCATCAGATCGGCCCGTCCGGTTACAGCACTGATCGGCATCCCGGAACCTAGCGATTTTGCCATCGTGATCATGTCCGGGGCCACCCCGGCATGCTCGATCGCGAACAGTTTGCCGGTCCGGCCAAACCCGCACTGGATTTCGTCGGCGATCATCACGATGCCATGTTGGGTGCAGAGGGCCCTGATCTTCTGGAGAAACCGCGCCGGCATCGGCACGAACCCGGCTTCGCCCTGAACCGGCTCTATCAGAATCGCCGCTACGGCCTCGGCCTCAACCTGAGCGATGAACGCATGATCGAGGTTGTCGCAACAGTAGTCCAGAAACTGCTCGGGCGTCATCCCGGCGGGTGTCCGATAGAGATTCGGGGCAGGAAGCCGGTAGATCTCCGACGCGAACGGGGCGTAGCCCCTTTTGAACAGCGAATACTTGCTCGTCAAGCTCATGGTCAGGTGGGTCCGGCCGTGGTACCCGCCTTCGAACACGATGATCGAGGGTCGCTTCGTGGCATACCGAGCGATGTTCACGGCGTTCTCGACCGCCTCGGCCCCGGAATTGGCCAGAATGGTCTTCTTCGGGAAGTCGCCCGGTGTGATTCGATTGAGGACCTCAGCCAGCTCCACGTAGGGCGCATTGGTCGTGACCAGAGCGCAGGTGTGGACGTAATGATCGAGCTGCTCTTTCAGGGCCTCGACGACCCCGGCCGGCCGGTGGCCCGCGTTGACCACGCCGATCCCGCCGGCGAAGTCGAGGAATACGTTGCCGTCCACATCAGTCACGACCGCGCCGTCGGCACGGTCGACCACGATGTCGGTCGACTTCCCCAGGCCCGCCGGCATCGAGGCGAGGCGGCGGTCCAGGAGGGCCCGGGCTTTCGGTCCCGGCACCGGCGTCGTCAATCGAATCGTTCCCATAGTCATACCACCTGGTTGGCGGAAAGCACGAGTAGCACCCCGGCATTGCCACAAGTTGGATCGTCGAGATAGTCACGTACCAAGCCCCGGGCCTCGAAACCGATCCGGAGCTGCAGGCCAATAGTCGGATCCTCGATCCGGCCGGCCACCACCGCCTCGTAGTAGTCCTCGAGCGAGATTTGGGACTGGTAGGCCTCGAAGCCGTTCAGCATCCCGACCGTGTATTGGCCCTGGAGCCCGAGTTCCACCACCAGGGCCTGTCGGGCCCGGTACAGGCGGCGGGCCACCCCCAGGCCCCGATAGTCGGGGTCGATCATCAGGTCGAGACCGTACAGCCACGGTCCCTCGGGATCGTGGGTTCCGATCCACAAATGATCCGACATCTCCAGGAAGGTATGCTGATCGGTCCGAAGTCGGCACCGCATCGAGGAGGTCGAGGCAATCACCCGGTTGCCGTCGAGCCCGACAAACTGGCCCTCTGGAAATACCTCGAAATGCCTGCGATAGTGAGCCGCCGTGATGATCTCGGCGTCCGCCATCCGTGGAAAGACCCGTCGCTGGAGGGCCTCCAATTGATCGGCGTCCCGGACATCGGAGCGGCGGATCGTCAGCGCTTTGGTCGACGCCGGGTCGGTCATGCGCTACAACAGGTATCCCGCAACCAGGTACCCGATCGCCGAGAGGCCGAATGCCAAGGCCGCGTAGGGAAGCTGGGACAGCCCATGCTCGACATTGTTGCACTCAGCGCTGGTGGCCGACAGTACCGACGCATCCGAATAGAAACAGGCATGCGACCCCAAGGTCCCGGCCGACACCACCGCTCCCATCGAGAGCCAGGGGTGAATCCCCAGCGACTGGATCAAGGCGACGACGATCGGCACCGCGACCGCGTAGACACCCCAGGATGATCCAGTCGCAAACGAGACCAGGCCTAACGCCAGGAAGATCAGTGCCGGCAAGGCCTCTCGGCTCGCGTTGGCCCGCATGGCATCGACCAGGTATTGGGTCATCCCCATTTCGTCGCCCACAGCCTTGAGCACGTACGACATCACGAGGACAGCGAGGGTAAAGAGCATCCCGCGGGCCCCCTCCCAGAACGCCTCGAACACCCGCTCGTAACTCATCACCTTGGCCAGGACGTAATAGCCGGCCGTAAGTGCCAGCGCAAAGGCCACCCCCTTGAGCGCATCGATCCCGGTGGCGACGGTAATCCCAAGCACCAAAACCAGCGGGACGACAAAGTAGCGGGGCCGGCCTACGACCGTGTCGGGCAGAGTCACCATGCTCGCAAAATTCTCGGAGCCCGCCGGGGCCAACGGTCCACCCTGACCCACCCGCTCGATTGAGCGGCGCATCCGGCCCACCACCGGAATGGCACCCGCGGCAACCAGCCCGGCAATCGCAACCACCGCAAGTCCATAGAACGCATACGGGATCGTGTGAACGTAGGCCGAAAATCCTTGCCCCTTCGGGACGAAGGCGGACGATTCGTACAGCTTGCCGACGTAGAGCGACCAGGTCGTGGCCGGAATGATGACGCAGACGGCGGCCGCGGTTGAGTTCACCAGGAACGCCAGCATTTCTCGGGGGATTCCGAGCCGGTCCGTCACCCGCTTCATGGTGTTGCCGACCACCAGCGCGCTGAGATAGTCATCCATGAAGATCCCGACCCCGACCAGCCAACTGCCAACCAACGCGCGCCGTGGGGTCGTGAGCCATCGAAGCAGCCAATCGCCGAACGCCCGGATCCCGCCTGAGTTGACCATCAGTTGAATGATCGAACCATACAGGGTGCAGACGACGATCACCCACACCAGAGACTCATCCTGAAAGGTCTTGAGCAGCGAATCGAGGAAGTTGCCCGGAAAAGCCCGCCAGTCGATCATCAGGAACCCAACCAGGCAGCCGACCACCAACGGCTCGAAAGCCCGCCGGGTCTTCAGGGCCACCGTCACCACCACTAACGGCGGGACCAACGACCAGCCGCCGAACGCCATCGATCAGGCGATCGTGATGCTGATGAGTTTCTTCTCGAGGTACTCGAGAATCCCTTCCCGACCGCTTTCCTGGCCGGCCCCGCTCTGCTTCCAGCCGCCAAACGGGGCCTCGGTCGCATGGGGGTACCACTCATTCACCCCGACCATCCCGAACTCCAGCCCCTCCGACACCTTGATTGCCTGGTTGAGGTCGTTCGTCATGACGTAGGCCGCCAGTCCATAGTTGGTCCGATTGCCAAGCGCCACGGCGTCCTCGAGGGTGTCAAACGGCAGAATGGCCATCACCGGCCCAAAGATCTCCTCGGTCATGACCGGCGCGTCGACATGGCAATCCGCGATCACGGTCGGCGACAGGAAGAACCCCGCGGAGCGATCGGCCGGGATCGTGCCCCCCACCACCAGGCGCCCCTGCCCCGCCGACAAGGTCCGGGCAATCAAGTCGAGGCACCGGGCTCGCTGATGATGCGAGATCATCGGACCGACCGTGACGCCATCCTCGGTACCAGGCCCCACTCTCACCCTCGCCACCTGCGCGGTCACGGC
>JAYVJS010000377.1:0-16745 GCA_043769075.1 Gemmatimonadota bacterium
CCCACGACCTCCGCTCCGCCAGAAAAACCTTGACTTTAATCCTGGTGGGCGCCGCGATCGACGCCGGTGCTCTTCCCGGGATCGACACCAGAGCCTCCGCCGGCCGGGATCCAGCCCAAGCCCCGATCACCATCGGCCACCTGCTGACCCACAGCTCCGGCCTGGCCTGCGACGACAACAATGACGCGTCGCCCGGCAATGAGGAACGGATGCAAAGCCAGCGCCGGCAACCAGACTGGTACCGGTACTTTCTCGACCTCCCGATGGTTGCGCCGCCGGGGACCACCTACGCCTATTGCTCGGCGGGATTCAACCTGGCCGGCGGCCTGGTTCGAACCGCCACCAAGACCTGGCTACCTGAGTTTTTTGATCGCGCGTTGGCTCGCCCCCTCGGCATCGAGCGATATCACTGGAACCTGATGCCATCGGGCGAGGCGTACACCGCCGGCGGGGTCCAGCTCCTGCCGCGGGATCTCCTCAAATTCGGGCAGCTCTTCTTGAACGGCGGGGTGTGGCGAGGCCGGCGGGTCCTGAGCCGGCGCTGGGTAACCGAATCAACGGCGCATCAGATCGCCACGCCCGACGGTGGCTCTGACGGGCTCGGATGGCACCGATATGTCCTTCGGGTGGCTGATCGGGAGTATCAGGAGTTCGAAGCCAACGGAAACGGCGGTCAGTTCTTGGTGGTCATTCCCGGGCTCGACCTCACCATGGTCGTGACCGCCGGCAATTACAACCAGTACCGAATCTGGAAGAAATTCCGCGACTTCGCCGTGGTCGGCGTCCGGCCCTAGCCGCAGTATTCGTCGAGTTGATCGAAGCTGATCAGGATCTCTCGCGGTTTGCTTCCATCCGGGGGGCCAAGGATCCCCGCCGCATGGAGTTGGTCGATGACCCGGGCCGCCCGGCCGTAACCGATTCGCAGCTTCCGTTGCAGGAGTGACGTCGAGCCGCCTTGGTTCTGAAGACAGGCTTCGGCGGCCTCCCGGAACAACTGGTCGCGGTCGGCGTCCGCGGGCCCGTCGGGGCCGCCGCCGTCATCGGATTCCTGCGCCCGCATGAACTCGAGGATGTCGGCCTCGTCGCGTTCCTTCTGTTCGGCCATCCGCCGAGCTTCGCGCCGGGCCCGGAACCACTCCATGACCGCCTCGGTCTCCTCCGTCCCGATATAGGCGCCCTGAATCCGCATCGGCTCGCTCTTGCCAGGAGGCAAGAACAGCATGTCGCCGTTGCCGAGGAGAGCTTCGGCACCGTTCTGGTCCAGGATGGTCCGGCTATCCACCTTTGAGGCCACCCGAAAGCCGATCCGGCTCGGAAAGTTCGCTTTGATGAGGCCGGTAAGCACGTTGACCGAAGGTCGCTGGGTCGCGAGGATCAGGTGAATTCCGATCGCTCGGGCTTTCTGGGCCAGCATCGCGAGCGGCGTTTCCACCTCGGCGGCGACCGTCATCATCAGGTCGGCCAGCTCGTCCACCACGATCACAATGTAGGGAAGCAACCCTTCGCCGTAGATGTCCGACTGGGGTGTCTCAGGGGCCGTGGTCTCCACCTGACTACTGATGTCTTTCAGCGTCGGAGTCGGCCGCAGCGGGTTCCGGAGCGATTTCCCTTCGTCCAATTTCCGGTTGAAGTCCGCAATGTTTCGGGCTCCGTTGGCGTGCAGCAGCTCGTACCGCCGGTTCATCTCGTACACGGCCCACTTGAGGACCCGGGCGGCATCGTTGTTGTTGGTGACGACTTTGTGCCTCATGTGAGGCAGTTCGTTGTACATCGACAGTTCGACCATCTTCGGGTCGACCATGAGGAACCGGAGCTGCTTCGCGGTGTAGCGATAGACCAGGCAGCTGATGATGCTGTTGATCCCGACCGATTTTCCGGTACCGGTCGCGCCGGCAATCAGCAAGTGCGGCATCTTGGCGAGGTCGGTAATCACCGGCTTGCCTTCAAGGTCGCGCCCCAGCGCCACCGGCAACGTCGCCTTGGACCGATCCCATTCCTCAGCTTCCAGCATTTCCCGCAGGGTCACCATCCGGGGCGAGGGATTCGGGACCTCCACGCCGACCGCGCCCTTCCCGGGAATCGCGGCGACCCGGATGCTGGCGGCCCGCATGGTGATCGCCAAGTCATCGGCCAAGGCAATGATCCGCCCGGCCTTGACGCCGGGGGCCGGGACGACCTCGAATTGGGTGACCACGGGCCCGCTGGTCCGGCCCGCGATGGTCCCGTCCACCTTGAAGGTTCGAAGGGTGTCCATCAGCAGCTGCCCCATCTTGTCCAAAGCCGCTTCGTCGGCGGTCGTGTCCTGCGGGGCGGGCGGCTGCAGCAGCTCGACCGGGGGCAACTCGTTTTCGTCGCCGGTCGGCAGCACCGCCGCGACCGCCGCCTTGATCGCCTTGACGACTTTGGCCGCCGGCTTCTTTTTCACGACGGCAAGCGCCGGCGTCACCGGACCCTCGACCACCTCGTCGTCCTCGACGACTGGGGTCGGGACCGGTTTTGCGACCCGTTTCGGCTTGGATGGGGCCACCGGAACGATCGCCTCGGGGCCGCTCTTCTCGAGCCGACGGAGTGGGTGCCATGCCAGCGTGAGGATGGTCAGCGCCGAGCCGGCCAGGAACGCGAGGAGGAGACCGCCGGTCTTGCCGACCAGTCCCGTGGCCCCGTAGGCCAACAACCCCGGGAGCATCCCGGTCGCCCGAGCCGCCACCGTCCATTGGGGTATCATCGCGTCGAAGGCGGCCGGGACGGCCTCGGTCAGGACGCCAATCGTAAAAGGCACGATCAAGGCCAGGCCGCCGAGGAGAATGGCCGTCCGCTTCATGTCGAGCCGAGGGAACCGATCGAACCCGGCCAGCGCCAAGGCCAGCCCGAGGACCGGGAAGCCGACCGCTCCGGCGCCGAGTCCCTTCCACAGGAACCCGCCTAACGCCCGGCCCACCGCGCCGGTGGGCACCTGCGGAATCAGGCAGAGCCCGACAAAGACGCCTAGCACCAGAGCCGACACAGCCCCGACTCGCCGCCGCTCTTCCGTGGTCATGAAGGCGACGCCACCACCCGGCGGTCGTGGAAGACCGGCAAGACCGGATACCGGTCCTGCTTGGCCGCTTCGGCGACGTCGTCCGTCATCCCGAGCGATTCGAGGTTCCGGCCCGCGGCGGAACGGACCAAGGGCAAATCCCACCGCCCCCCGTAGCGACGGACCAAATCGACGGCGGCCACCGCCGCGTCGTTCAGACCATCGAGCCGGGTCCGGCCGCCTAACGTTTCCATGACCAGCCGGCCGGCCGTATAGGCATCATCAAGCCCAAACCGGCCTTCCCGACCGGCACACACGATCAACAGATCGGCGCCCTCCGCCAGCAACTGCCGAGCCCGGGCGCCCGCCGCCGACAGGTTGGCCGCCGCCGCCAAGTACACCTGGGCGGCCCCTGCGCTGGCCAGTAACGCCCCGGTGCCGTTCGTCGTCGTCATGATCAGGGTCTTGCCCTTGACCCGTGATTCGGTCATTTCGAGCGGACTGTTGCCCAAGTTGAATCCCGCGATCGGCTTCCCGTGGCGTTCCCCGGCGAGCAGCACATCGGCGGAGCCCAAGGTCTGGGCCAGTTTCATCGCCTCTTCAATCGACCCGACCGGGATCAGACCTTTGGCCCCGTGAAAGAGCGCCGCACACATGGTCGTCGTCGCGCGGAGCACGTCGATCACGAATACCCCGCGACCCGCGACCTCATCCTTGGTGAGGTTCGCAGGCGTGAAGGCCACATCGAAACTCATGGTTCGGGGCGGAGGAGCTGGGATTCCCGCTCCAGGAACCGGGTATCGACGTGTCCGGCCACGAAATCGGGGTGGCGGATCACCCGGGCGAGGAACGGAATGGTGGTCGTCACGCCTTCGAGAATGAAACTGTCCAACGCCTGGCCCATTCGCCGCAGCGCCTCGTGACGATCACGGCCGTGCACAATGACCTTGGCCAGGAGCGAGTCGTAGTGCGGCGGGACCCGATATCCGGCGTAGACATGGGTGTCGACCCGGACCCCGGGGCCGCCGGGAGGATGATAGGCCGTGATCAGTCCTGGCGACGGCTGGAAATTCCGGTAGGGGTCTTCGGCGTTGACCCGACACTCGATCGCGTGGCCCCGGAGTCCATTGAGGGTGGTCGGAAAACTGAGCGGCTCGCCCGCCGCCACCCGAATTTGCTCTTTGACCAAATCGAACCCGGTCACCATCTCGGTGACCGGGTGCTCGACCTGAATCCGGGTGTTCATTTCCATGAAGTAAAAGCGGCCGTCGGTGTCGAGCAGGAACTCAATCGTCCCCGCGCCGACGTACCCGATCGCCGCCGACAGGGCGACCGCCGCCGAGCCCATTTGCTCCCGCAGTTCCGGGGTCAACGCCGGGCTCGGACTCTCCTCGATCAGCTTCTGATGGCGGCGTTGGACCGAGCAGTCCCGCTCGCCGAGGTGCATCACCCGCCCGTGCTGGTCGCCGATGATCTGGATCTCAACGTGCCGGGGGTGCTCGAGATACTTCTCGACGTAGACATCGCCGTTGCCGAACGCAGACAAGGCCTCGTTCTGAGCCAACCCAAACAGCTGGGCAAACTGGTCCGGGTCGTGGGCGATCCGCATCCCTTTCCCGCCCCCGCCCGCCGTGGCCTTGATGATGACCGGACACCCGATCTCTTGGGCCACCACCAGCGCTTCATCGGCGTCCGCCAAGATCCCTTGAGACCCCGGCACGGTCGGCACCCCCGCCTCCTTGGCCAGCCGGCGGGCCGAGGCCTTGTCGCCCATCTGACGAATCTGCTCCGGGGTCGGCCCGATGAAGGTGATGTTCGAGGCTTTGCAGATCTCGGCGAACTCGGCGTTTTCAGCCAGGAATCCGTAGCCGGGATGAATCCCATCGGCGCCGGTGATTTCGGCCGCCGCGATCAATCGGGGAATGTTGAGGTACGAGGCTCGGCTCGGCGCCGGCCCAATGCAGACGTCGTCGTCGGCAAACCGGACGTGAAGCGACTCCCGGTCGGCCTCGCTATAGACCGCAACGGTATGAATGCCCAGTTCCCGGCAGGCGCGGATCACCCGAAGCGCGATCTCGCCCCGATTGGCGATTAAGACTTTATTGAACATGACGGGTCAGGTTGGCGTGACATCCCTGGTCAAGTCCATCGGCGCCTCCGTAATGTTTGGCACATCCGAGAAGGTCCGGTCGGACGCGGCCGTCACTCCGGCGGCTCGAAGGGCGAATTCGCTCGGATTGGTGGCATAGAAGAGCGCACTATCGTAGGTGATGACGCCCCGCTTGTACCATTGCATCAGGGATTGATCGAAGGACTGCATCCCGTATCCGACCGACCCTTCCGAGATCAGGTCTGGAATGTTGAGCGACTTTTCGAGGCTCCGGATGTTTTCCGCGACCGCGGCCGAATTGACCAGCACTTCGGCCGCCGGCACCCGGCCCCGACCATCGGACCTCGGCACCAAGCGGAGGCACACGATCGCGGCCAGGGCCGTCGAGAGCAACGACCGAATTTCCTGTTGCTGGTGGGGCGGATAGAAGGAAAGAATCCGGCTGATGGACTGGGTGGCATCCGTGGTGTGGAGGGTCGAAAACACCAAGTGACCGGTGTCTGCGGCCTTGAGCGCGGTGTCGAGGGTCTCCTGGTCGCGAATTTCGCCGATCAAGATCACATCGGGATCTTGCCGGAGCACGTGTCGCAGCGCCGCGCCGAACGACAAGGTGTCGCTTCCGACCTCGCGCTGGGAGATGTTCGACATTTGATCGCGGTGGAGGAACTCGATCGGGTCTTCGACCGTAATCACGTTGCAGCGTCGGTGCCGGTTGATATGGTGGATCATCGCCGCCAAGCAGGTCGACTTGCCTGAGCCCGTGATCCCGGTGACGAGGACCAGCCCGCGGGGTTTCAACGCCAGCGCCTCGAGCACCTCCGGGACCATCAGTTCTTTGAGGGTCCGGACCTCGTACGGAATGGCCCGGAACGCAAAGGCGAGGGTCCCCCGCTGCTGGTAGATGTTGGTCCGAAACCGCCCAACGCCGGGGACGCCGATCGCAAAATCGGCCTCTTTCTTCTCGGCGAATTCCTTGACCTGCCGGGGCGTCATGATCTGCTCGGCAAGGTGCTTCAGTTCCTCGGGCCGAATCGGTTGCATCGGCAACGACTGGAGATCGCCGTTGACTCGGACGCTGGGTGGGCGTCCCACCTTGAGGAGCAAGTCCGACGCCTGGCGCTGGACCATCTGTGAGATGGCCTGCTTGAAGTTGAACGGCGGCGGCCCGGTGATTTCGCCTCCGGCCGGTTCACCCATTGGGGTCGACCCGGAAGAGGACTTGCCCGAACTCGACCGGCGACGAGTCCTCCACGCACACCTCACGAACCACTCCGCCGAACTCGGCTTCGATCTCGTTCATGATTTTCATCGCCTCGATGATGCAGACCGTGCGCCCGGGAGAGACCCGAGAGCCCACTTTCGCGTACGGTTCTGACCCCGGTTCCGGGGCTGCATAAAAGGTGCCCACCATGGGCGATTTGACTTCCTTGAGCAGGGCCGACGCCGGCCGGGCGGGCTCAACCGCCGCAGGGGGCCCTGAGGCCATCGCGGGCCCGGCCGGGTATGGCATCATGGCCATACCCGAGACCGGGGCGGGATAGCCGGTCGGCGTCCGGGTCAACACCACCCCCGTCCCGAACCAGCCTTTCACCTCGATCGAGCCAACTTCGGGAGACTCCCGAAGCAGCTCCACGAGGCGCCGCACGTCTTTGAGGTCGATCCCCTTGACCCCTGGAACCTTCTCAAGCGCTGCCGCGAGGGTCTTGATTTCTTCCGGATTCATCGGTTCTCGACTGCTGTTTAGGTCAGTTCTACTAGGTCGGTCATCCCATCAGACAGGCAAACAGCCCGATCCTCGAGCAGCACGACATCGTCCTCGATCCGGACCCCACCCCAGCCCTCAAAATAGACCCCTGGCTCAACTGTGACCACCGCCCCGACCGGGAGGCGGGCCTCGCTCGTTTGCGACAGCCGGGGCGCCTCGTGGACATCCAGGCCCAGGCCGTGCCCGAGCGAGTGGCCGAAGGCCTCACCCATCCCCGCCCGGGCGATCGGGTCCCGGGCCAGTGAATCGGCCTCCCGCCCGGTCAAACCGGCCCGGAGGCCCTCTCTGGCCCTCAGTTGGGCCAGCCGGACCGTCTCGTACACCGTCCGTTGCCGCTCGTCAGCCTTGGCCCCAACGACGAAGGTTCGGGTGATGTCGGAACAGTACCCCGAGACCTGAGCTCCGAAGTCGAGTACCAGCAGGTCGCCGGCCTGAATTGGCCGAGCGGTGGACCGGGCGTGGGGCAGCGCGCTCCGAGGCCCCGAGGCCACGATCGACTGGAACGGGTGCCATTCGCTCCCTCGCCGACGAAGCTCGGCCTCGAGGTCGGCCGCGATCGCCAGCTCGGTTCGCCCGACCGTGATCGCCCCCTGGACCGCCGCCAACGCCTCCGCCGCGAGCACCGCAGCCTGTCGAATGGCGTCCACTTCGCCCTCATCCTTGGCAACCCTGAGTTGCCCAACCAGATCAGCGACTGGGATGAGTTCGGCCCCAAAGGCCTTGAGTTGATCGACATCCGCCAGAGTCGTTCGGCCCCGGTCAACCGCCACCCGAGTGGTCCGCTCAGCCGCCAGGGCCTGCCGGACCCCGTCCCACAAATTGGTCCGTTCGACCCGCACCTCTCCGGCCTCACCGACCTCGGACGGAGCCTGGGTCGCATAGCGAAAATCGGTCACCAACACGGTCCGTTCGGCCGTCAGGAGGACCAGGCCGGAGGTCCCGGTAAACCCGGTGAGATACCGGATATTCGCCGCCCCGGTCACCACGATCGTCTCAAGCCCCAACGCCGCGAGCGCGGTCCGCAACCCCGCCTGGCGCCGGAGAGTGCCGTTAGGCATCGGTCAGCCGGGCCGTCAGCGCTCGAAGCGCCAGCAGGTACCCCTGCGGCCCAAACCCCGCGATCACGCCGAGCGCGAGGTCTGCCGACAGCGAGTGCCGCCGGATCTCGTCGCGAGAATAGATGTTCGACAGATGGACTTCGACGAACGGGACTCGGACCGCGAGCAGCGCATCGCGGATCGCCACGCTGGTGTGGGTGTACCCACCGGCGTTGAGCACGAGGCCGTCCGCCCGGGCCGGCAGGCCTTGGATCTGATCGATCAAGGCCCCTTCGTGGTTGCTTTGGAACCACTCGAGGGCCACGCCCAAGTGGGATGCTTCGGCCCGGACCAGGCTCTCCACCTCGGCGAGCGTGGCCCGGCCATACACCTCCGGTTCGCGCGAGCCCAACAGATTCAGGTTGGGCCCGTTGAGCACGGTCACCCGCATCTCAGCGCCGGAGCCCCTTGAGCCAGCTCGTGAAGCTCTCCAGGTCGTCCCCGGCGCCGAGGTCATCCCCGCCGGATCGAGCGGCCGCCGGCTCCGCCTGAAGCCCCGGTTCCTCGGCATAGAACTCGTCGTAGCTCGGCCCCGTTTCGGCGGCCGCCGCGACGGGCTTGGCACCGCCTTCTCCGAAGACCGCGCCGAGACTCAGACCCTGCGGCAGTTGATCTTGGGACACCCGGGGACGGCTCGCGGCCAGCAACTGCTCGAAGAACGCCCGAACCGATGTGCCTCCCGTGAGGACCGCGGCAAAGGCGGGCAGCGATGGAGATCCCGATGGCTGGAGCTCGGCCTCGAGCCGGCCGATCGCCTCGCGAATCCGGCGGTCGTTCGGGGTCCGGCCGGCCAGTTGGGTGTACACCGCCAGGGCGAGTTCCCGGTGCCCCTGGCGAAGGAACACCTCAGCCATCGTCTCGGTCACCACCAGTTCGGGGTCGGCCTCCACGCCGGAGACGGCCGCGTCATCGTCGGCCTCGACCGACCGAGCATCCTCGGCGCGAACCGCGTCAATCGTCGGTGTCGCGTCCTCAGCCGGCGGCTGGCCAACGACGGTCAGAGCCTCCGCCCCAAAGACTTCATCGGCCCCTAACGCGGCCTCGGAGCGAAGGGCTTCCGCGTCTCCAACTTGGTGGTACTCCGACGTTGCCACCGGCGCCAAGTCGATCGGATCGTACCGATGGACCTCGATCACTTCGCGCCCGGCATCGACGATTCCGGCGCGAGGCGCCCCGGGATCGACGTCCGTGACGGCTGGCTCCACGACCTCGAGCACCGGAGGCTCCGGCACCAGTTGCTCAACGACAAGGGGTTGGTCCGTGATCGGCCCGGGATCGATCGGTTGAGTGGTCAGCTGGGCCCGGATCCGGTCGAGTTGGGACCGAGCCTCCTCGTTGCTTCGATCGAAGTCGAGCAATCGCTCCAACCGGAGGGCGGCCTCCGGATGGCGCCCCGCCCGCTCGGCGATGTCCGCCAAGCCCTTGAGGGCGATGCCGTTTTCCGGGTCCAGATCAAGGACCCGGGCGAAGGCCGACTCCGCGGCGCTATCCTCTCGTTGGTCGAGGAAACACCGCCCCTTCACGATGTGGGCCGGCACATAGTTGGGGTGTTGAGCCAGACCGATCTCGAGCAACTCGAGCGCATCGGGCACCATCGCTTCCTTGCGGTACGCCTCGGCCAGCGGCGCGAAGGTCAGCCCGAGCGGGTTCTCCTGCCACCGGCGTTGCAACTTCTCGATTTCTCGGGACGGCCCCATAGATCTCGCGCCTTAGCTGCTAAGTTGTTGCGGCATTTGGGGTAACATTAGTACGACCGAACCGGGCCTGTCAATCGGCCAACCGACTTGGTCGCTTGAGCTAGCCGCCCGTCAGGGTTACCTTTTTCGGCTCCCTTGGGTCCGTTTTCTCGGAGCGTAACTCGCTATGATGCAAGCTTTTCGAAACGCAGCGAAGCCCGTCATCGTCCTGGTGACTGTCTCGTTTTTTGCCTGGCTGGTGCTCGATTTGAGCGGCATCGGCTCGAGCACCGGAAGTATCTTCGCGTCTCGATCGGTCGGCAAAGTCAACGGCAGCGCACTCGAGATCCGGAACTTCGACCAGCGAGTCCAAAACGCGATGTCGCAGCAGCAGCAGCGCGGCGCGGCCCTTGGCCTCGACCAGATCCACGAGATTCGGAACCAGATTTGGGACCAGTCGGTTCAAGAAGCCCTGCTCCAGGCGGAGTACAAGAAGCGGGGCCTTTCCGTGTCATCCGCCGAGGTGGTCGATGCCATTCGAAGCATCCCGCTACCCGATCTTCAGCAGGTCCCGACCTTTCAAACCAACGGTCAGTTCGACCTCGACAAGTACCAGCGGTGGCTCTCGTCGGCCGAAGGCCAGCAATATGTGCCAGGTCTTGAGGCCCAGTATCGAGATCAGCTCCTCCAAGCCAAGTTGTTCCGCTCGGTCGTCGCCGACGTGTTTGTGTCGAACGCGACCTTGTGGGAACGGTATCGCGATGAGCGGGAGCAGGCCAAGGTCGGTGTGGTTCGGCTCGATCCGGCAACGGCCGTTACCGATCAAAGCGCCCCGGTGACCGCTCAGGAGGCCGAGGCCTACTACACCGGGCACAAGGAAGAGTTCAAGCGAAGCAAGAGTGCCTTCATGAGCTTCCTGTTCGTTCCCCGCGGAACGATTGCCTCCGATTCGGCGGCCGCTCTCGCCCGAGCCACGGCGGCCCGGGACGAGATCAGCAAGGGCGCACCGTTCGATGAGGTCGCCCGACGTGAATCGGCCGATAGCGTGAGCGCTGCGAAGGGTGGTGCCCTCGGCCGAATGAACCGGGCCGACCTTCCCCCCGCCATTGCGGCGGCCGCACTGGCCCTGCCGCTGAATACGCTGTCCGGACCGGTGCTGACGCAGTTCGGGTACCACATCATCAAAGTCGAGAGCCGCGCCGGCGACTCACTCAACGCCCGTCAAATTCTGATCCCGATCGAGGTCACCGGAACTCATCGCGACCAACTTGACAAGATGGCCGACTCGCTGGAAACGCTGGCCGCCGAAAAACTCGACCCGGCTGCCATTGACACGGCCGCCCGAGCTCTCGGCCTAACGGTCCGCCACGTGGGCCCCGTCGTTGAGGGCAACCGGGTCTTCGTACCGGAAGGCGGCCAAGTACCCGACGCCGGGGTATGGGCTTTTCAGGCCAAGCCCGGCGAGCATAGTCAGATTATCGACGCCCCGACTGCTTTTTACGTGTTTCGGCTCGATAGCCTCCAGGCGGAAGGGATTCCCCCGTTTGCCGTGGTAAAGAGTCAGGCCGAAGCGAAGGTCCGGGCCGGCAAGAAAGCTCAGGAAGCTCTCCGGGTGGCCGCCAACCTGGCCAAGCAAGTGGCCGGAGGAACCACCCTAGCCGCTGCGGCCAAGTCGATGGGATTCGAATACCGTGCTTTGGGGCCGTTTGCCCGCCTGACCTCTCCCCTCGGCGCGCCAACCCTGATCGGGGCCGCGTTCGCCCTAAAGCTGGGCGAGGTGAGCGGGCCAATCGCGGCAAACCCGGCCGCTGGCGACGAGGGAGTGTACCTGCTGGAAGGCCTCGGAATCACCCCCGCCGACTCAAGCGAGTTCACTAAGAACCTGGCCTCGATCCGAGAGCAAGCGCTTCAGGCCGCGAAACGGAGCCGGGTCCAGGCCTACCTCGCCGCCCTCCGTCAATCGGCAAAGATCGTCGACCGTCGGGCCGAGATCTACAAGACGGCGGCCCAGGCGACCCCGGTGACACAATAGACCGGCGAGCCACAAAAAAAGGGCGACCCCTACATGGGTCGCCCTGATCAGATCACCCTCCCCGCCCCACCAACCTATTGAGACAACCGCTTCGGCTCGGCCGAGCTCGGTGGCTGGGCCGGTGCATCCAGCTGCCGGGATGGGGTCCGTTCGTCGGTACCGCTGGTCACCGCATCGGTGGTATCGGTCAGGCTCCGCTTAAACTCCCGAATCCCCTTACCCAACGACTGCCCAATTTCCGGCAACCGCTTGGCCCCAAACACGAGCAGGGCAATCAGCCCGAGGACGAGAATCTCACTGAAACCAATATTCGACAACATTGGGCGCCTCCTGCTAAAAGAGCGATCGAGCTACAAGGTAGGCGATCAGTACCCCGAGCACACTCAACAACGAGATCTCCACGCCGACCGGACCGAGTGTGAAGTCTACCACCAGGAGCCTCAGCGTGACAGGTCCGAACTCCCCGCGCGCCGCGGTCGTGAAGAACGCCCGGGCCGGGCTTTCCGGCAGCACCCGGCTGAGGAAGGCTTGAAGAAATCCACCGAGCAGGAACCCGACCACCAGGATGGCCAAGTAAAATCGGGGCCGGCGGGGTCCAGAAGGCATGGCTACTTCCGTCTTTCCATGACAAACGAGACCGCCGCCCGGAGCAAATCCCGATCCGGCCCGGGGTCCAAGGCGTCGAGCTCTTTGGCGGCCTGGTCGGCGAACTGTTGGGCCCTGCCTTTGGCGTATTCAAGCCCGCCGGCAGCCCGGACGTGATCGACGACCTGAGCCACCTGCTCGACCGATGGGTCAGGGGCGGCCATCAGGGCGTTGACGTCGGCACGGTGGGCCGGGGTCAAGCGCGGCAGCGCAAAAATCAGCGGTAGGGTGACTTTGTGCTCCTTGAGATCGTGCCCGGTCGGTTTACCGGTGACGCCCTCAACCTCGGTGAAGTCCAGCAAGTCGTCGGTTATCTGAAAAGCCATCCCAAGGGCGTTCCCAAATCGCGCCATGGCCGTTCGTACTTCCGGAGACGCCCGAAGGGCTCCGCATTCACACGCCCCGGAGATCAGAGAGGCAGTCTTGGCTCTGATCAGCAGGTCGTAGCTCTCCTCGCTAAACGTCAGCGGATCGTGGGCAAGTAGCTGGCGCATTTCCCCGATCGTCATTTCGTTCGTGACCCGGCCAAGGACCTCGAGCGGCTTCAGATCGGCGAGATTCACCAACTCAATGACGGCCCTGGAGTAGAGATAGTCACCCATGATCACGGAAACCTGGTGACTGAAGATCGCGTTGATCGTCGGCATCCCCCGCCGCATCACCGAGTGGTCAACCGAGTCGTCGTGGACGAGCGTGGCCAAGTGAATCAACTCGACCACGGCCGCCAGACGAACCGCCCGCTCATCGTGAGCCCGGGTGGCCCGATTGACCAGGAACAGCAGGGTCGGGCGAAACATCTTGCCCTGCATCCGGAGCAAGTGGGAATTGACGTCGCCAATGAGGGCGAAATCGGCGGCGATTGCCCGGCCGATCTGCGCTCGCACGCCCTCGAGATCGGCCTGGAGGTCGGCCTGCAAATCGGCCATCGAGATCGCGGTCGTACTCGACGTCACGGCTGACCCGTCGTCGTCAGGCGTTGGACTCGCTCACCGACATCGAGCAACCGGATATCGACCGCCAAAGCCCGCTCGTAAAATCGGAGTGCTTCCTCGAACCGACGCTGCGATTCGAGCGACCGGCCCAGCCAATAGATCAGCCCGATCTTGTCCTCGTCCCCGCCCGAGAGACTCTCGATCGCCCGACGAAGGACGGCTTCCGCAATGGCAAAACGGCCCTTATCGAAAAAGGAGATGCCCAACTGCTCGGAGGTCTTGAGGCGACCCTCCGGGGCCCGGAGCGCCTTCTGGAACTGCGCGATCGCCTCGTCGAGGAGCCCCATTTCCTTGAAGGCGATCCCGAGGTCGTAATGGGCTTGGTAATCCTCGGCGTCGATGTTCTCATCGATGCCCCGCTTAAACTGCTCCAACGCCTCATGGAACGCGGCGTCCTCGTCTTCGATCGGCGCCTGCTGCCCGACCCGGATCCTGGTATCACGCGACCGCGGCTCGTCAAAAATCAAACTGCCCAAATCGATGAAAGAGGATTCGGGCTCCGGGGGCGGTGGAGCGGGACGGGCGTCGGCCTTGGCGGCCTCCAGCCTCGAGATGGCCGACCGAGCGATCCCGTTCTCGGTGTCGTGCTCGAGGACCCGTCGGTAGACGTTGAGGGCGTGGTCGACGCCACCGGCTCGGAGCAACGCGGCGGCGAGGCCGAGATACGATCCCACCATCGCCTCACGGTCGCCGGCTCGGTAGGCGAGCTCGACTCGCTTCTGATACCGAAAAATGACCTCGGGTTCCAGCTGGATCAGGTCCTCAGCCGTCCGGACCGCCTCCGGGAGCCGTCCGGTGGCTTCGAGTTGCCGTAGGGCCTCTTCGAGTGCGCCGATCCCACCGGTGCGGTCGCCGATTTCAAACAACACTCGGGCCCGGTCGCGGGCGTAGGCAGCGACATCGCTGTCAGGCTCTTCAGCAAGCACCGGCGTCGACGGCGGTTCCTGTTCGACCGGCAAAAACACCAGGCCTTGGCCGTCTGGTGGCAGCTCCACCCCATCGGTGGCCGCTCCGTCGAGTTCGAGGGTCGCGGCCAAGAAATCATCCTCCGCCTCGAACGACACTTCGACCATCTCAACGCTCGGATAGGCGTCAATATCGAGGAGATCGGAGCCCGGATCAGGCAGCATGATCGGTTCGGCGTCAAACGGAGCCTCGGTCAACAGGCCGGGCACCGATTCATCGGGATCGGGTGACTCTCGAATGAACTCGAGGCCGTCGATGACGCCGGTATCCTGTTGCCAATCGCCCCCCGATTCGCTGCCGGCGACTTCCAGGCCGTCGATCGGCCCACCGGCGTCCGACGAATCGTACCGCGCCCCGAGATCAAGAAAGACCAGACCGTCGCCCCCCAGGGGCCGGGGACCGGTCCTCAAGACCGGCGAGGCCGTCCCGGTGCCCTTGGCATCCGTTTCGGCCTCGAACGACTCGAGGCTGGGAGCCGGGCTGGCCGCCGCCCCGCTCGACTCCAGTTGCGCCGCGAGCTGTCCGAACGCGTCTGCCCCATCGCCGGTTGAGTTTGCCCGGAGCAACTCCACCAGCATTGGCCGGATATCCGGATTGCCGGCAAACTGCTCGGCAAACGACAGAATCGCGCTCAGGGCCTCGTCACGATGATGGAGGGCATCCATTCGCTCGACATACTCGGCCAGGTTGCGCTTGGCATCGTTGACGAAATTCTTCCGGGCATTGAGTTGGGCAAGGCGCAGATAGGTGCTGGTTCGCCCAGGGTTCGCCCGGAGAATCTTGCTGCACAACGCAATAGCGTTGTTGAAAAAGCCCTGTTCAGTGTAGAGGTCGGACGCCTGCTCGTAGGCCCGAATTGCCGCACCCGAATCGCTGCCCCGCATCTCGAGGTCGCCGATTCGGTTGTAGAGCGAGGGGTCGGGAACCCCTTCGCCCGATTCCTCGAACTCGCGCAGCGCTTTCTTGTACACGTCAATAGCGGGTCGCCATTGGCCGCTTTGTTCGTACTTGCGCGCCGACTCTTTGAGCTTGTCGAGGTTCATCCGACTCGGGAGTAAGGGGGGCCCTCGGGTGCCGCTGCCACCGAACGGGTCAACATCTTGTTGCGACGTAAGATAGGCCCGCCTGAACTGACCAGGCAAGCCAGGCCATTCGACCCTCCTGGAGCCCCATCCGCCCTGCAGGGACCGGGCCAGCCGCCCCAAGTGGCCCTTGGCCCTACCGCCGGCCCTCCTGGATCGTGTTTTGACGGTAGTCAAACTTGATGTCAGGCAGGTCAATCAGGGTGACCAAAAACGAGAACTGGAAGTTACCGTTCGGGCTTCGGACGAACGAAAACGTGGCCCGCCAATCGTGCAAATCGCGGGTCAGATTTAGCTGCTGGGACTCGAATTTCTTGTTGCCGATATCGTATTGGGTGTTCCAGCTCACTTGCCAAAATTGGGTCGGGGCAAAGCTGGTGTTGAGCGACACGTTGCTGCGGTTCGGCTCCCGGATCGTACTGTCCGGACGGGTCCGGGCGATCGTCAAGTTCACGTTGGCGTTGAAGCCCTTTTGACCGCGAGCGTAGTTCTGGTTGGACGCGAAACCGGTCCCCCGGCGGAGGTCATCAACGCCCCCGAAATTTGACTGCCCCTGAAACTGGCTCTGGGGCGCGCCTGGAGTTTGGGGGGCGGCCGTGGGCTCCTTCTCGGGATCGGTCGACAGCCCAAGGAGGCGGCCGATCGACTTGAAGGTCCCTTCGGTCAAGGAAAAGCTCGTGGTGACGCCGGAGAGAAACGGGCTGAATCGGGCGCCCTTCCGATCGAACTGCCCAATGAACAGATCGTGGGTCAATGACAGGTTGAGGCCGGGGACCAAGTCGCTCAACAGGCTGTTCGTCAACTGGTCGCTGCCCCACCCCGTGCGACCGGGCAACTTCGCCTTTTCGAAATCGTACGAAAGCCCCCCGGTGCTGATACTCAGAAGCCGAATCTTTCTGACGGCCAGGTCCGTGGTATCGCCGGCCGGACGTTTCGACTTTCCCTCGAAGTTCTGGTTCAGCGACAGGCTGATGTTCTGGCTCGGGATACTCCGCAGGTTCAGCGGCTGACCAACTGGGGTTATCGCCCGGGCATACTCGATCGGGACGTCGGCGGCCGGACTATAGGCATAGCTGATCGAGGGTGAGATCGTATGCCGAATCTTGGCCAACGGACCGATGCCGGGAAAGAACCCGTAGAAGGTCGGCGAGACCGAGAGCCCAAACTGAAGGCGCTTGCCTTGACGAACGAACTGGCCGTCGGTCCGCCCGTTTCGGACCGCAAACGGACCGGCCGCGATGTTGGTGATGTTGACGCTGGGCGTCACCTTCCAGGAGGTCCGGAATACGATCGGGAGATTGATCCCGGTGTCCCAGTCGAACTCGCTCCCGAAGCCGCCGCCCCGAACCCGGCGCACCGTGATA
>JAYVJS010000378.1:0-2630 GCA_043769075.1 Gemmatimonadota bacterium
AGTGGAACTTGGTCAGGTGTGACCTGCTGGTCGCGGGCGCCGTTCAGAATGAGGACCGGCGTTTTGACTTTGCGCGCCGTGGCGATCGGGTCATACTCCGCAAAGAACTTGAGCCACGGATTCGTCGCAATCAATGAGTCCACTCGGGCCGGTACCCCCTTCCGGCTGGCGGCCTTGGCGGCCGGCGTGAGCGAGGTGTCGTTCATGACCAGGTTCGCGAATTGGAAATTGAGAATCTTCCGTCCGGTGTAGGCGGTGCCCGCCAGCAACACGATGCCTTTGAGACTGGGCTCGCGCTTGGCGACCATCGGTGCGATCAAGCCTCCCTCGCTGTGGCCGACCAGTCCGAGGCGAGCCGGATCGATCTCGCTTCGGGTCCCGAGCCAAGCCAAGCCGGCTCGAATGTCCTCGGCGAAATCGGCGCTGGTGGCGGTGGCGGCGTTGCCTCCCGACCCACCGAACCCCCGGTCGTCCATTCGAAGGACCGCAATCCCCCGCCGGGCGAGCGAATCCGCCAACTCCCGAAACGGCCGGAATCCTTTGAAAAGCGAAATCGCCTCATCGCGATCCTGCGATCCAGACCCCGTGATCGTCACGACCGCCGCAACCCTGGCGGAACTCGATGCTCCCGCGGGAAGGGTGAGCGTGCCGGCCAAAGAGTGCCCCATCGGAGTCGGGATGCTGACTTCAACCGCGGAGTATGGGGCTCCGGTTGGGGCCGAATAATCAGGCTTGTCGACCACCATGTTGACCCCGGTCTCGTTGGTACGCTCGAGGGTGGTGTTTTGTGCTGGGACGGCCCCCCCGAGGATCCGGCCATCCGCGTCGACCCGGAGCCTCATTTCACCCCCGGCCATCGTGAGGAGCATCGAATCTGCCCCGAGCGGTTTGACGCCGACGGGAAATGTTTGTCCCCCGTTGACGATGAAGGCGGAAAGTGCCGGGCTGGTCCCGGTGATGAGCTTCGCTCGGCGGAGGAAGACCTCCAACAGGGCAAAGGAAGGATTGACGTAGGGCAGGGCACCGACCTTCGTTCCCAGCCGCTGCGTCTGGGTCTGTCCGTCACCGGTGATCGCCGCGAACGCGGAATCACCTTGCATCGTGATGACGGCGCTTTGGCGAGGCTTGGCGGTCGCGGAATCCGTCGCAATCCAGAACTCGTTGTTGAGGGACCCGATCAACCCATCGGCTCCGATCATTCCGCTGAATCGAACCCGGGCGCCGTTCGCCTTCAGAAGGATCTCTGATTCGATTCGGGTTGGGGTGACGGTGAATCGCTCTACGCTGACGGTGTCCTTACCGGCCCGAAGGATGAAGACCGATTGCTGGGCGGCCGCGGGATGGATTTGGTCTAACAGAGCGATCACAAGCAGTGATCGAAACATGAAACCTCGAAGTTTGGGTGGTGTTCCTTCGGTACGAATTCGAGCCGGGATCGTTTCAGTCTAGGGCCGTCGGGCGATGCTAGTGTCCGGCCGGCCCGGCATCCCGACTGAGATCCCGGGTGCCCCGGCCCGCGGGGTTACCACCACCCGGGTGGATTCGGCCACGTTGGTCAGCCGAAGGGTCGGCACCGTACCGCCAACAAGGTTGAGGGTCGCGACCGGTTCTCCGGTTTTTGACAGCAGCAGGATGCCGGGGACCCCACCCGGGGCAATCCCGATGTCGAGCCGCATTTGCCCCGTGCTGTCGTACATCGTTAAGGCAACCCCGTCGGCCGAAACCCCGAAGACCCCCCTGACCCGGCCGCTCGCGTCCCGGGCTTGCCAGAGCTGGCCGTCCTGGACCGGCGATGTTCGGTCGAAGAGGGCATAGGCCAAGGCGCCGGCGGCAACCACGAAACTCAACAGGGAGATGATCCTGAGCCGGCCGAGCCGCTGCTCAATCGAGGCGAGTTGGTCCACGCGGATTTCCTGGGGGAGATGGTTCAAAACTAACCGCGGTGAGCCTGTGGCCCCAAGGTTGCTATATTTCCGGGCCTATGGACGATTCCCTGTACTTTACCGAGCACCACTACCAGGTCCGCGAAATGGTTCGCGAATTTGCCAAGACTCACGTGGCGCCGATCGCTCGCGAACTCGACCGAACCTCCACCTTTCCGTGGGCCAACATCAAGAAGATGGGCGACCTCGGTCTCCTCGGCGTGCCGTGGCCTGAGGACGTGGGCGGCGCCGGGATGGATCAGATTTCCTACTACATCACGATCCATGAGATGGCCAAAGTCGATGCCTCGCACGGGCTCACGATTAGCGCCCACACCAATCTCGGGACCTCGCCCATCGTTGAGTTCGGCACGGCCGCTCAACGCCAGCGATATGTCCCGCTGCTGGCGTCCGGGTCGGTTTTAGGCGGGTTCGGGCTCACCGAACCCGGCGCGGGCAGCGATGCCGGCGGTACCGCCACGACCGCGGAAGACAAAGGAGACCATTTCCTTTTGAATGGTTCGAAGATCTTCATCACCCACGCGGGGGTGGGCGAAATCTTCTCCGTGACCGCTCGGACCGAGCCGGGCACCGGGCACCGTGGCATCACCAGTTTCATCGTCACCAAGGACACAGTCGATCTCGAACTGTGCACCGCCCTGGGGGTCGGGCACGCGGCCGATCTCCCGAAGATCAAAGGTGTGAAGG
>JAYVJS010000379.1:0-9579 GCA_043769075.1 Gemmatimonadota bacterium
TCCCTGCTGATCCCCCTGCTGCCACTGGCCGCTCAGCCCCGGCTTGCCATCCGGGATGTGGCTGTCATTGACGGCACCGGTCAGACCCTGCTGCCTGGCTTCATCGACCTGCACGCCCATGCCGTCATCGGGCCGGACTCGATCGACGCGACAACGTCACCGCCGACCATGAACGTTGGGCTGGACCCCACCGGGCCTCGTCACGCGCTGCGGGTGCTCTTGGCGTTCGGGATCACGACCATCCGTAACCCTGCCGGCAACACCGAGGCCGCCGTGGCCCTCCGCGATTCAGTGCGGCTCGGCTACTTCCCGGGTCCGCGGATCTACACCGCTGGGTCAGCGATCGATGCCGTCCGCGCCCCCGGCATGGTCGCGACGGTCACCAGCGCTGAGGAGGTGCGGGCCGAGGTGGCGCGCCAGGCGGCATTGGGCGTCGACTATGTGAAACTCTACGCCTCGCTTCCGGCCGACCAGATTCGCGCCGGGGTCGACGAGGCCCACCGGCGGGGCGTCCGGGCCATCGCCCACCTGTTCGGCACCAGTTGGACCGATGCGGCCAATGCGGGGATCGACGGTATCGTCCACATCACGCCGGGATCGCCACTGCTCCTTCGTCCTGAGAAATGCAAAGCCTTCCTCGCTCGGTTCCGTGGCACTGGTCCGGGGCGATCCGTCCGCTGACATTCGTGCGACCCGCAACATCACCTGGGTGTTTCAGGGTGGCGTGGCCGGCCGGCCGGCCGGGGTGTTGCCGCGGGACAGGAGATAGTAAACCCAGACTGACGGTGGGGGTCACTATCTTCCTGAGACGCGCGCCGGCCCCTCGAAGAGAGAGCGGCGCCCGATGAGCGCGTTCGAGACCCTCAAACCCGGCAAGCCATCCCGATGAAAGCAGCAGCCGTCACGACTTCGATCCTTCTGGCCGGATCCGCGATCTGCGGGTACGGGCAGCAACTCCAGACTCGCCCGGTCCCGACTGGCGGTGTCCAGTCGTTCACGTTTCAGTCGCCGTCGATGGGGGTCCGGTTTTCCCTCAACGTCGGAATGCCGGCCGGCTACAAGGCAGGAGACGGAAAAAAGTATCCGGCCCTGATCGTCACCGACGGCGATTTTGCGTTTCCGGGCGTCAACGATGCCGCGGGGAGCCTCGCCGGCGCCATCATGCCGCTGTTCATCATCAGCGTCGGAACCGCGCTCGACGAAGGGGAAGAGGAGCACACCAAGCGACGGATCTACGAGTTCTCCCCACCCGGCTGGGACCGGAAGGATACCTTCGGCCAGTTGGTGGAAAACTTCTGTCGGACCCTCAAGACGGACGATGCGCGTTGCACCGGCGGATCAGGGTATTTCCTCGCGGCCATCGCCACCGAGATGATCCCAGCGCTCGCCGCCAAGTTTCCGATCGACACCGCGGACCTCGGGCTCTTCGGGCTGTCGGCCGGCGGGTTCTTCACGTCCTGGGCCATTTTCCAGCCGAGCTCGCCGTTCAAGAAGTACCTGGTCTCGAGCCCCGCGATGGCGTACGGCCGCGGGGAGATCTTCCGACGGGAGGCGAGTTACGCGATGAATCACAAAGACCTTTCGGTCGGGATCTACCTCGCCGCCGGGGTCCTCGAAGCGACCGATCCGCAGCTCGAGGGGACCGGGGAGATCGTGAGCGGAATGTCGCACCTGGCCGGCGTGCTTGCGAGCCGGAAGTACCCCGGCCTCAAGCTGACGATCGAGTATCACCCGGGCATGGGGCACACCGACGTGATGGGGACCTCGGTGGTCCGGGGGCTTAGGACGCTCTACGGGAAGTGAGCGCGGCGATGCACGGCGCCAGATGTCGCGGTCAGGTGTCACCCCAATACCGGCGCTTGGCCGTGGGTTTCGCCGCCGGGCGTGGTTTCGGGAGGTGCTCCGGCTCGAGCCAATTGGTGACCAGGATGTCCATGTAGGCGCGCCGGATGGCCTTCGCGTCGGGCCGCCCGCTCACCACCCGGGCCATCCACTGGAGCCGGTCGAAGCGAACCACATCCAGCATCCGGAGGCTCAGTCGATACCCCTCCGGAAAGGTCGGCGCCGTGTAGCCTAACGTCAGTGAGTCGAGCCTGGTGGCTCCGGGAATCGTGCCGGCGAAATCGGCCTGCCGGACGTTCTGGAAGCCGACTTCGAACCGGTACGACGGAGCCACCGGGTACGGCGTAAACGATGCCAGTTTTTCGATCGCCGCCTTGGCGGCCCGTTCGATGGAATGCTGGACCTCGGCTTGTGGAATGGTATCGGCCAGCGCCCGGCTCCTTGCTCGTTTGACGATGGCATACTCCGCCAGTGGTAGCTCCTCCTTGATCTGGTCGCGGAGCACATCGTCGCCCGCGATCATGATGACCGGGATCTTGAAACGGGCCGCGGAAAGCGCGATCAAAGCGCTTTCGGTGATTCGGGCTCCGTTCACGGTATAGACCGGTTCGAGAGTGACGGTATGGGCCATGAAGCCGGCCGAGCCGGCCCGAGCGTGCATCCCGACACAGACGATGGCCTGGATGCTCGAATCCAAGGCGTCGATGTAGGGGTCGTACTCGGCGTCGCGGAACAGAAAGGTGGCCCGCTTATCCATCCGGTCGACGATCACGTCCGGGCTCTCGGTGTTGCCGCTTCCGTGGGCATCGGTGACCACGATTTCACCGGCGCCGCCGGCCTTGAGTCCCCGGATGGCCGCGTTGACATCGGCCGTAATGAACTTGCGGGATGCGAAATACTCGGGATTGGGGTAGAGCACCTGCTGGGGCCGAGCCACCCCGGAGGATCCGTCCATATCGACGTAGATCAAGACTTTGGGGCCGGCCGGTGCGGAAGTCCGGCGGGGAGACGGCCCGGCGAGGGCGGAGAGCACGAGGAGGACGATGCTGAGTGTCATGGATTTGTCGTGCCTCACTTGACCCGAGGAACTTTGAGCGACCCGTCGCCCGCCAGGACCGCGGTGGCCCGCCCGTTCTTGCCAAGCGTGAAGGTAAACGGCTGGCCGTCGGTGACCGTGGCGAACCTCGCTGGGCCGGTCGGTACGATCTCCGTCTTCACGGCCCGGCCGGGCGCCTCGAGGTAGAAGGTCGACCCCTCCCGGGTAACCAGGATTTCAAGCGGGAACGGCGTGGCCACCCGATAGACCCCGGCAAACTGGTCGAACGCCGTCGAGTCCATCGCGATCGGGACGATTTCCTGCGGTCCATATTCAGGCCACCCATACTCCGCCCCAATGGCCTGCATCACCTCGGCCAAGATCGGCGGGCCACCGTCTCCATTGATCATCACCGCCGCGCCCTGCCCGGTCTCCGGGAAATAGAGCAGATCGGCGTAGAAACCTTCGTCGGCGCCACCATGGCCGAATCGGAACCCGCGCCCGCTTCCTTCGAGGAACGGGCCGAGTCCCGTCGGCGCCTTGTGCACGGTCAGCATCTGGGTGGCCATCGTCTTGGACAGCAGTTGGTCCGATTGTCCCGCGCGCGCGGCCGCAATCGCCATAGCCCATTTGAGGAGATCGGTTGGCGTCGTCCACAGCCCGGCCGCCGCCATCTCCGGATAGACGTGCCACCGCCCCGGGATCAGGGAGCCCACGGCGTTGTGGGCCCCAGAGGTTTCGGCAATCCGCGCGGCGGGAATCGGTTGTTCGTAGGTGCTGTTCGTCATCCCCGCGGGGTCGAGTACCAACTCCGTGAGGAGGGCGGGAAACGGCGTTCCGGTGACGTCCATCAGCACCATTTGCATGATCGTGGTCCCGCCGCCCGAGTATCGCCAGATCGCGCCGGGAAAGGTGTCGACCCGGACCGGTTCCGTGTTCGCGCGGGGTTTCTTGCCGTCGAGCACCTCAGGGACCGTAGGCAGAGTATCGGTGCTGGCATAGCCCGGGAACCCATGCACCGTCAGCCCGGCATTGTGACTGGCGATTCGCCTGAGGGTGACCTTTTCCCTGGCGGTGAACTTGTTGTCCGGCAGTTTCCAGCTCTTGAGATAGACGTTCACGTTCGAATCGAGGGCGAGCCTGCCTTGCTCGACCAGCCGGAGCATCGCGGTCTGGGCCACCGGTTTGCTGATCGACCCCGCCTCGAACAAGGTCGTCGGGGTGATCGAGTCCGGCTCGCCGGCGACCTTCAGCCCGATGCCGCGGGCCCACACGATCCGTCCGCTATCGACGACCGCGATGGAGATGCCCGGCAGCTTGTAGTGGGCCATTCGCTCGGCGAGCGTCCACGTAGTCGGTGCCCGACCCTTGACCACCGCCGGGGCGCGGAGCCCGCTCAGCACGTTGGCTTGGTGATCGACCGGCGGGGCAACCGGGGTTGCCGGCCGTTGGCAACCCGTCAGGGCCGCGGCCGCAGCAAGGCTCAGTCGGACCAACCGTTGGTTCATGGGGACCACAGACGCCTCGGGGAATTTGGTTGGTCAACGATACTGCAAGACCGGCGCGTCCGCGACTCGCGCTAGTGGACTGACTCGCCCTTCGGGTCGTAGATTGGAGGTCCTCAAGGAGACAACATGCGGATCAATCGAATCGGAGTACTCCTCACCCTGGCGGCCGCGGTAGCGCCTCAGGTACCAGCCGCGGCCCAATCGCCGAGCCCGACCCTGACGGTCGCGGACTATCTCGATTTCGAGCGAGTCTCGAGTCCGGAGATCTCCCCTGACGGCAAGACGGTCCTCTATTCTCGGGGCTTTGTCGACAAGATCAACGACACCTGGGCCGGTGCGATTTGGCAGATCAACGCGGACGGGACCAAGAATCGATTTTTGCTCAAAGGCGGTGGGGCGGTCTGGTCGCCGGATGGGACCCGGATCGCGTACGTGGCGGCAGCCGAGAATCCCAAGGGGGCGCAGATCTTTGTCCGATATATGGACGCGGAGGGTGCCACGACCCAGATCACTCGGCTGACCGAGTCGCCCGGCAACATCACCTGGTCGCCCGACGGGAAGTGGATCTCGTTTACCAGCTTCGTTCCGAAATCGTCCGACTGGGCGATCGAGATGCCGGCCCCGCCGCCGAACGCAAAATGGACCCCGGCTCCGCGGGTGGCGGACCGGCTCCACTATCGAGCCGATCGACAAGGCTTCACCGAGCCCGGCTTCAGCCACCTGTTCGTGGTCGCGGCCGACGGCGGCTCGCCCCGGCAGGTTACTCATGGTGACTGGAGCGTCGGCGCCGCGTTCGACGGCATGGTCGTGGGGGGGAGTCACAGTTGGACTCCCGACGGCAAGGCGATTCTCTTCGACGGATTCGCCGAACCGACCTCCGATCGGAACTTCCGCGAATCGAACATCTACTCGGTCGATCTCGGGTCCGGTGCCCTGAAGAAACTCACGGCCACCAAGGGTTCCTGGATGGCGCCGCGGGTCTCTCCGGACGGCAAGATGGTGGCGTTCGCGGGCCGAGAGTTGCTGCCGGTGGTGTGGCAGACCGCCGACCTCTACGTGATGAACATCGATGGTTCGGCCAGCCGGGATCTGACCCGGGCTATCGACCGCGAAATGGGCGCCTTCGGTGGGGCCAGTGCGATCTGGGCGCCCGACGGCAGCGGTCTCTACGTCTCCCCCGGCGACCGAGGCACCGAGAACATCCTGTTCGTCCCGCTGGCAGGAGCGCCACGGTATCTCACGACCGGCAATCACGCTCTCTCGGTGTCGAGCCTTGCCCGCACCGGCGAGATGGTCGGGATTCGGTCGAGCTTCCAGCAACCCGGCGACGTGGTCCGGATTACGATCGACAAGAAGGCCGGCGTCCAGGTTACCCAGTTGACCCAGGTGAACGAGGATCTGCTCCAAGGGAAAAAGCTCGCGACCGCCGAGGAGATCTGGTACCCGTCGACCGGGGGGGCCAAGATCCAGGGGTGGATCGTCAAGCCCCCGTTCTTCGATCCGTCCAGGAAGTATCCGATGCTGCTCGAGATCCATGGTGGCCCTCAGGGCATGTACGGCGTCGGCTTCGACATGATGTGGCAGGCCTTTGCCGCCAACAATTACGTCGTGCTGTACCTGAATCCCCGGGGCTCGACCGGCTACGGCGATACCTTCGTGCGGAGCATTGAAAAGTCCTATCCGGGGCCTGACTACGACGACCTGATGGCCGGGGTCGATACGGTGTTGGGGCGCGGCTACGTCGATCCGAAGCAGCTCTATGTGTCGGGGTGCAGTGGCGGTGGGGCGTTGTCGAGCTGGATGATCGGCCACACCAACCGGTTCGCGGCGGCCGCGGTCCGTTGCCCGGTGACCAATTGGACCACCATGGCCGGCAACGCGGACGTGCCCTATTTCGCGTATGCTTTTTTCGACAAGCCGTTTTGGGAAGACCCGATGCAGTGGTGGAAGCAGTCGAGTTTGGCGTATGTGGGTAATGTCACTACGCCGACGCTGCTGATGACTGGTGTTCTCGATATGCGGACTCCGATGCCGCAGACCGAGGATTTCTACGCCGCACTCAAAGTCAGGGGGATTCCGACTAAGCTGCTTCGGTTTGAGAATGAGTGGCATGGGACCGAGTCGGTCCCGTCCAATTGGATGCGGACCATGCTGTACATGATGAGTTGGTTCAAGCAATACCCGAAGCCGGCCGCCTGATAAGCGACATCGCTCTTTACCTCAACTCGGCAGGGACCTGGCCGAGTTCGCCAGACCGCGAACGGTTCGCGAACGCGAACCGGGTTCTGCGCCAAGCCCAGATCCCAACCTCCGGCCCTGATAGGACTTAGGGCCGGGGCCACGGTTGGTACCATAGCTGCTTTAGCGAGTGACAAACCCCCTGGGAGTCACCCGTGTCCGCTCGCCGCCTGTGGTCCTCGCTGTCCTTCTTTGGTGCCGTGCCCCTCATTGCCCTCGCAGGTTGGCTGTTCCGCGGGCGAGAGCGCGCCTTTGCCGGCGTCTCGATCACCGCGGTGCCCTCCTGGGCGCCGCAGCGAGCGCCGAACACCACCGGGTGGACCGCCACCTTCTGGGTCAAGAACACGACGGTCGCGAGCCGGCTCTTTACCTTCGCCCCCTGCAGCGCCTCGTTTAGCCCACCGATTACCTGCACTGGCGTAACGCCCACCTCGGCGACCATCGCCGCCGGCGACTCGATCCAGGTCAACGCGACCTACGACGTTGGCGCGTTCGCGGGCAATGCCAACGGTTCCGTCAGTCTCACCGCTGACAACCTCACCCCGCCGCCTGGTGCGGTGGGCACCTCCATCCAGAACATCCCGGTTGGCACGAGTGGCGCGTTGGCGGCTGTCACGCCGGATGCCGGTGCCGTGAGCCGAGCCCCATTCCTGAATTACTCAGAGACGTTTACCGTCCAGAACCTGGCGTCGTTCCCGGTCACCTACGATATCAGCGCATCGTGTACCGGTGCCGGATTGCAGCCCTCGTGCACCCCGGGTGCCACCTCCGTGGTCCTGAGCGGCGCGGGGCTGGGCAGCGATTCCAAGACCGTGACGGTGAACTACCAGACCAAAGCCAACGGCACCTCGGGCACCATCACCCTCTCGGCCTTGGTGGCCGGCGTGGTCAAGGACAACGGGACGATCAACGTGACGGTGGGCGGCACCGGTGGCACCCAGGTGGCCCCTCAGGTCAACATCGTGGACCTGAACGGCGGTACCACGATTGCCCGCGGCCTTTGCCTTACCGTTGGGCTCGGCGCCGGGGCCGCCTCTGAATGCGGCGACCTTCGGCTGGCGCACGGACTCCAAGCCCTCAAAACCTACGGCGCTGCCCGGGCCCCGGCCCTCCTCTACGGCAGCCAAACCGCGGAGCCGCTGGGTCAAGTGGCCGCGCACGTTACCCTGCCGGCCGGGGCCAAGTTTCCCGACTGGGTCGAGGCCATCCTCAAGGTCGGTGGGGTCAAGAAAGACAGCGTGCGGTTCGCCGGCAATGAATGGATCGAACAGCGCCCCCGCCGGATCATCGTTCGAGATACCACGCCGGGGATGGCGGAAGGGATCTATAGCTACACCCTCGAAGTCGCCACGATCTACGGGGTTACCCGGCTCCCGGCGGCCACCCTCAACGGATCGTTCGTGATCGTCAATCGGAAGACCAGTCCCTACGGCATGGGTTGGTGGGTGGCCGGCGTCGAAAAACTCTCGGTAGCCTCCAAACTGTGGATCGGGGGCGACGGGAGCACCCGGGTCTACCAAGCCACCGCCAATCCGAACAAATGGGTGGCGCCGAGTGTCGATCGGGTTGATACCCTGGAACTCAACGGCGCCGAGTACTGGCGGTACTTGCCGGCCAAAGGCAAGATCGTGTTCGATGCCACCGGCCGCCACATCCGGACCGAGAACCGGCTCGGCTTTGCCACTCGCTTCGTGTACGATGGCTCGGGCCGACTCGACTCGATTGTTGCCCCGGTGCCCGCGACCGTCGGCCTGGCTCGGGCCTGGAAGTTCACCTATCCGGCCGGCAAGGTCACCATCAGTGACGGCCTCACCGCCACTCCGCGGCTCGTGAACGTCTATCTGAATGCCGCTGCCAGGGTCGACTCGATTACCGATCCCGACACCAGCAAAGTGGCCCTCGGCTATCTCAACAGTACCTCGGGTTTGGTGACCAGCCGGACCGACCGCCGGGGCAAGGTTCGGAACTTTACCGTCGACGCCTATCGTCATGTGACCGGGATGAGTGCCGTACCCGGCTTTTCCATGGCGACCATCAACCTGGGCATCAAGCCCCTCGAAAGCCGGGGTCTCATCTGCGGCGTCAGTCCGTGCAGCGTCGACGCCGCGCTCGCGTACACCCACCTCGACGGGCCTCGAACCGACGTCGGCGATACCACGGTCTACTTCCTCGACAAATACGGGGCGCCAAAGCAGATCGTCGACGCCCTGGCCGGCGTCACCACGCTCGACCGCCTGGATCCGCTCTGGCCCGGGTTGGTGACCCGCGCCGCCTATCCCAACGGCCGGGTCACCAAAGCCACCTATAACACCCGAGGCAATGTGGCCTCGACGATCGACTCGACCGCGACCGTGAAGGGATTGGCGGCCGTCGTCACAACGTCATATGCCTACGCAGCCACCGGCTGCCCAGACGCGGTCTCGTCCATTACCCTGCCCGGCCAGAACGGGCCGACCTTCAACTACGATACCGGCAATTGCAATCGGCTCTGGGAAAAGGACGGCAGCCTGAATCAGACCACCTATACCTATTACACCACCGGGGCGCCCAACAAACTGCTGGCCACCGTGCAAGCGCCGGGGGTGGTCGGGGTCGACAGCGTCATCTATGACGTCCAGGGCAACCTCGCGGCCTCCCGGAGCCCGATGGCGTTCCGGTCGACCTTCACCAATGACGGGTACGGCCGCGATTCCGTGGCGGTCACGCCGACGGATTCCTTGCAGACCGCCGGCCTCAAACAGACGGCCACCAATATCTACGACCGACGTGGCCGCCTCAAGCAAACCCTTGTGGTTGGGCCCACCACCTCGTATACCACCCCCGGCACCGGCGCCGTCATCACCTTGCCCGGCGTGACGACGACCACCACCTCCGTCTACGACCGCGAAGGCAACCTGCTCGATCACCTGGCCTCGGCCACGCCCGACTCGACCGGGGTCGACATCCAGTCGATCT
>JAYVJS010000380.1:0-7673 GCA_043769075.1 Gemmatimonadota bacterium
CAGCGAGAAACGAGGGTAGAATCGGGTAGCCTGTCCTGGTCCAGATCGAGTTGGCGATGGTGAACTTCACCTGGGGGTCGAGGCCGCCGAGGAGCGCGATCAGACTGCGGTACCCCTCGTTGATCTCAGCCTGGGGCATGGCACCGAACCCGAGGGTAGTGGCCATCGCGGTTCGGGTCTCGCCGCGGGCGCCATCCATAACCATTCCGAGCGCCATCGAAACCGACAACGGCGAGAGGAACACGCTCTTGTCTGGCTCCGCCGCCGTAGCCCGATGGAGGAGATCAAAAGCGAAATGATTCGAGGCGTCGATCGTGGCTCGCTCGGCCCCAGTCAGGGCCCGCGGCAGTCGTTCGAGCAGGGGCGGCGCACCGTCGGGCTCCGGGCCAGGGCTCCCACTGCACGCCATGGCCAGGGGCAACAGCAGCCAACCGATCGTCTTCATCTTGGGGTCCTCGGAGTGAAAGCCGGCGTACCGCTTCCAGATACCCTCGGGCCGAGGCGGGCGTCACCGCGAAGGGCTATTGGGACGGCTGGGCCAAGGTGAAGTAGATCCCATCTGGGTCTTCGTACAAGCCAACCCACAGATCGAAACGGCGCTCCGGCGGGGTCACGCAACGGACCCCCGCGTCGAGCAGCCGCTGGTGAGTGGCGTTGAGGTTCTCGACGAAAAAGCCAACCCGCGCGTACCCGGCCGCCATCAACGGCCGATGTCCAGTGGACCCGACATGGGCGCGGTGCAACGCCAAGGTCGTGGTACCGGTGTCCAGCTCGAGCGAGCTCGGATCTTCACTGCGAATTGGAATCCCCAAGACCTCGTGATAGAAGCGGCGGGATCGCTCAAGATCGGCAACGAATAGGATCGTATAGCGGAGCTGCAAGGGGGCCCTCGTGGTCAGGGACGATTCAAGTATCCGTCCCTGACCACGAAGCCAAGGTGGGGTCACCGTGAAGAATCGCTCACGAACCAAAGTGGCGGACATCGCCCCAGCGGCGGGTAATCTCGCGTTGATGCTTCTCCCAGCGTTCTTGCTCCCGGCGCCGGAATTCGCGCTCCCGCTTGGTCATGTCGTTCTCGAAATCGATCCGGCGCTTCCGGGCGTCGGACCTCCACTCGGCCTCTTTCTTCTCGATGTCTCGGCTCCGTTCCTCACAGCGGCGGGTTTCTCTCCATTCCTGCTCGGAGCACCGGCCCCGGGAGCACGACTCGCAGTATGACCTGGCTTCCCGGGGTCGGCGCTCGTACCCTCGGTCCGGGCTCCGGTCGGGGTAGGAATACCGGTAGTTGTCACCAGCGGTACGGTCTTGAGCATGGAGCGTCGGTACGAGGGTCAAGAGCCCGAACAGCAACGATACAGCTTTCATCAGAGCCTCGGAAACTGGGGTACGTGGGTGCAATGCAGCCTCCGTGCCCGTTCTCCGTCGCCTCTCTAACTCATTGATTCGCGATGAGATGTACCGTACCGAGTCGGCAATTGGTTGAGAGTGAAAAGTGTCCTTTCTTGGTGGCGACTGTCATTCGGTGGTACTATTGGAACATGACCGACGACATCGCCAGGCGCGACTTCCTCAACGGCGCCCAGTTCATCCTAGGGGCCTCGATGACGACCCCTTGGGCTCGATGGATCGCGGGCGGATTGGACCAGGATCCCGAGTACTATCCGCCGGCCAAGACCGGACTCCGTGGCACCCACAACGGAGCCTGGGAAACGATGCACGCCAGAGTGACAGGCAAGACCTGGCCGGTTACCGCCCCGGAAGAGACCTACGATCTCGTCGTCGTGGGGGGCGGCCTCAGCGGACTTTCCGCGGCCCACTTCTATCGGCAACAGAAACCCGATGCCCGGATCCTGATCCTCGACAACCACGATGACTTCGGCGGCCACGCCAAGCGGAACGAATTCCAAATCGACGGGCAAACCCGGATCGGCTACGGGGGAACCGAATCGATGGACACGCCGTCCGCCTACAGCAAGGCGGCCCGCCAGCTCCTGGTCGATATCGGGATCGACACCCAGCGATTCTATCAATACTTCGACCAGAAGCTCTACGCCTCGCTCGGTCTGACCAAGTCCATTGTGTTCGACCAGGACAACTTCGGCCAACGCAAACTGGTGACTGGCTACGGAAAGATTCCTTGGGAGGAGTTTGCGGCCCAAGCACCGCTCAACGAGCAGGCCCGCAAAGACTTCATCAGGATCCAAACCGAGCAGAAGGACTATCTCCCCGGCATGAGCCAGGCGGAGAAACACGCCAAGCTCCGCAAGGTCGGATATGGCGTGTTCCTGCGCGATTACTGTAAGGTCGATCCTCAAGTCATCGAGATCTATCGGAAGTGGGGCATCAGCTTCTGGTGCGTCGGGATCGACGAAGTCCCGTCGACCAAGATTCACGACTACGACGGCGGGATGCCTGGGCTCGACCATACCCTGGAACGCTCCGGCACCCGGGGCGATGATCCGTACATTTTCCACTTTCCCGACGGGAACGCGTCGGTGGCGCGGCTCTTGGTCCGCTCACTCATCCCGGCCGCCGTGCCGGGTTCGACGATGGAAGACGTGGTGACGGCCCGGGCCGATTATGCCGCGCTCGACCGGAAAGGCGCCCCGGTCCGGATCCGCCTCAACAGTACCGCGGTGCAGGTCAAGCACACCGCCGACAACCGCCACGTCGACATCACGTATGTGACGGCAGCCATGCCGCATACGGTGCGGGCCACCAAGTGCATCATGGCCTGTTACAACATGGCAATTCCGTATCTCTGCCCCGAGCTGCCCGCGGCGCAGAAGAAGGGCCTGGCCTATGGGGTCAAAGTTCCGCTGACCTACACCAAGGTGCTGATCCCAAACTGGCGGGCGTTCGCCCAGTTGGGGACCGACTTCGTCTACTACACCAAGGACTTCTACAAACAAGTCGAGCTGGACTATCCCGTGTCAATCGGAGGATATCGGCGTTCCCAAACGCCGGATGACCCGATGATCCTTCACATGTGCTACGTCCACTACGACGCCAAGTTCTCTGGGCCGGAGCAATGGCGAGAGGGGCGGCGACGGCTCCTCGAGACCCCGTTTGCTACCTTTGAGCATCATGTCCGCGATCAACTCGACCAGGCCTTGTCTGGGGCAGGCTTCGATGCCGGCCGCGACATCCGGGCGATCACGGTCAATCGATGGTCGCACGGCTACGCCTACTCGCCGGGATTGATCTGGGAACCGGAGTGGAAGAGCGACGCGGAGAAGCCTTGGGTCATCGGACGGCAGCCGTTCGGGCGGATCACGATCGCCAACTCGGATTCAGGGGCGGGAGCGGACACCAACACGGCGATCACCCAGGGATTCCGGGCGGTGCAAGAATCCCTCAAGAGCTAGAGCTCGCCATGGACCGCAGGCACTTTCTCGAAGCCGCCGGCACCGGGGCTGTACTCCTCCGCCCCGACGCCGTCCGTCACCTCGAGGCGGCGCTCCGCCGGCTCGGCTCGGCCTCACCCGCCGCCACTGCTGACGATGAGGCCTTTTGGTACGCCGTCCGCCAAAGCTTCACCATCGACCCCAATCACATCAATCTCAATAGCGGAAGCGTGAGCCCAGCCCCTCGCGTGGTGAGCGAGGCGATGGACCGCTATTGGACCATCACCAACATGAGCCCGTCGCTCTATGTTGACGACCTGCTCTATCCCCAGGTGGAGTTGGTCCGGCAACGATTGGCTGCGGTGTTCGGCTGCGATCCAGAGGAGCTGGCCCTGACCCGCAACACCAGCGAATCGTTGCTGACGATCCAATTCGGGCTCCCGCTCTCCCGGGGCGACGAAGTGGTCACGACGACGCAGGACTACCCTCGAATGCTGACCGGGTGGGAACAGCGGGCCCGCCGCGACGGAATCGTCCTCACCAAAGTTCCCTTCCCCGTCCCGCCGCCGAGCCTCGATGATCTCTACCAGCGCCTGGCGGCCGCGATCACCCCGCGGACCAAGGTCCTCCACTTCTGTCACATGACCTACACGACCGGCCAGATTTTTCCGGTCCGGCGGCTCTGCGACCTGGCCCGGTCGCGCGGGATCACGACCATCGTCGACGGCGGACACACCTTCGCGCAGTTTCCCTTTACCCGAGACGATCTCGGGTGCGATTTCTACGGCACCAGCCTCCACAAGTGGCTGACCGCTCCGGTCGGGAACGGATTCCTCTATGCCAAGCGCGACCGGATCCGGGAGGTCTGGCCGCTCTATGCGGCACCGCCCGAACAGGACAACGACATCCGAAAATTCGAACAGATCGGGACCTACCCGATCTCGCTTCGGAACGCGGTGTCCGAGGCGCTGACGTTTCATTTGGCCATTGGGCTCGAGCGGAAGGCGGCCCGGCTCCGCTACCTCCGGGACCGGTGGATGAAAGCGGTGGCCGACCTCCCGAACGTGAAGTTCCTGACTCCGTTCGACCCGGCCCAGGGGTGTGCGTTAGGCGCGATGCGCATCGAAGGGATCGGCGCGGCGGCGTTGGTCGACTATTTGATCAAGAAGCACTTGATCCACGTTCGGGCCCGGTTTGTGCCCGGTGAGTGGGAGGGGATTCGGGTCACCCCAAACGTCTTCACGACAGCCGAAGAGATCGACCGATTTTCCGCCGCGATCCGCCAGGCGGCAAAGCGCGGGGTCTGAAGAACCGCGCCCGCGCGCAATGGTACGAGGGCCGCCGCCGCTGGCGTCGACCAGCATCTGCAGAACGGGCCGAACGACGGGGAGGCGGATCAGGCTCGCGAGCCAGGCCCATTCGACGCCGATATGCTCCAAGGCCCGGGCCAGCGCGGCCACCCCAACCTCCGGCGGTGAGGTACCCGATTCATACTGCAGCCGCCGGAGCGGATCTTGATGCTCCTCGGCCGCTCGAAGCTCCAAGCCTAGCGGCTGTCGGCGGGCAATCCACCGCCCGACGTCGCGGCAGGGCCCGCACTGCGCCGCGACCCAAAGTGTCGCCGGGACCTTCGGCCGGTATGGCTGCCGCGACGGCCACCAATTGCGAACCGCCGATCGATACCGAACCCACTCGGCTCCGCCACGACGGCTCAGGTCGGTCCCTTCATCCCACGATGCCAGCCCAACCGAAAACGCCACCGCCACCAGGGCGGCGAGCAGGAACAACGGCTCTTCGATGACCACCGCCAACCCAAGTAGGATCAGCGTTCCCGACAGCTGCATCGGGTTTCGAACGAAGCGGTACCACCCGCTGGTCACCAACACCTTGGGCGAGTCGAACGGCAGGGCCGTCCCCCCATGGATCACGAATTCCTGCATCGCGGAGAGGCCGACGACCGCTGGGATCCCGAGAAGATTGGCACCAAGAACAAATTTGAAGGCGGACAACCGGGGCCACGGCGCGTCCAGGCCGGCCAGCAGAATTGTCGGAATCACGCCAACCAGGAGGGCGCCGAACCCGATCGCCAACAGAACCGCTCGAGCCGTCAGGCGCCTTCGGAGCAGGAGCCAACGAACAAGGAGCAGCGAAGGGATCAGGCCGAATCCTAACGCGAAGGCCTCGCCAACCAGCCACCGCGGCCCTAGCGTCACGAATGAGTCGAGTCGATCCATCGCAACCAGGTCGAGACTCACGAGCCCGAGCACCCACGGGACGGTGGGAACACCCCGAGAGGCCATCACCGGCAGCGCCCCCCAAAGGATGCTCCAGCCAAGGAGCCCATCGATCGGGACCCCCAGTAGAGCCGGACTCGCGTCGGAGTACCGCCACCATCCCTGGGCCACCGCCAGGACGTTCACGCCGAGCAAGGCGGCCAGATTCCAAAGCGATCCCACCAGCGCAATGGCCAGCCGCCGAGCCGAGGCCCGGCGACCAACGGCCGCCGCCAAGGTCGCCACGATGGGGACGTATAGAATCCCGACCCGGACCATCAGGGCCTGATCGGTCACCGAGGTGTCGCCGCCGTCTCGATCAGATACCCGGCCGTCAGGCGGACTGCCAGCCGCTCAATCGGCCCGAAGTACCACGCGGGGTCAAGGCGGCGCCGGTACCGAAGGGTCCACGTCACCTCCGTGTCGCCCGCCGCGGTTGGACGCCAAGTGACCGTGGCATCCCGCCAACTCAACCAGTGGACGAGGTAGCTGTCGTCAGACAGAGCCTCAAACCGGACCCGACCAGGGCTCGACTCAGCGACGTTCAGAACCAGTGAACCGGGATGATGACCTCCGCTTTGGAATTCGACCACTCGCCTGGAGCCGACGGCCAACCCGACGCCGCTGACCGCACCGGGGACCGGGAGTCGGAGCCGGAGAAAGGCTGGCAGCGGCCGGTCGAATCGCGGCGTCTCTGCGAGAGTTTGTCGGACCCGGCCGGAATCCGACGCCACAGTCCTCGTGACCGTCACCGTGTCCTCCCGATCGAACTCGGCACCGGGAACCACACCTTCGAGCCCGGTCCCAAGCACCAGGATGAGAATCGGAAGAGAAAGAGCGGTGCCGTTACCACCTGACTTGTTTCGAGAGTGATCGATCAACGCGCCGGTCACAATCCCCACCAAAAAGAACAGGGGCGACGCGAACAACAAACACCCCATCGATTCGCCGAAAAGGATGCTGGCCAGGCAGAGGCCAAGGACGATCACCATACAAATCGTCCCGGTCGCGCTCACGGGCTTCGCAACCAACACCGTCATGATCGCGAGAATGGCCGGCAGGCCAATGAACAGGAGACTCGAGTGCTCGAGCCGCCCGACTACCAGAAGACGATAGGCAATGCACCCAACCGTCAAAGCGACGATCAAGCCTACCACCGTCCGGCGGACCCCGCGTTCTTGGTTGGGCACTCAGACCTCCTTGGCGGCGAGATGGCGATGATCCAGGAAGCCAGCCTCGTCAATGAGCCCCGCCAAACGACGACGAATCGGGGCCAACGGGGCCAGACGCACCACTTTGAGCAGCGACGTTGCCAGGTCGAGGGCGCCATCAGCCAGGCGGTGAGTCTTGGCCAACCCCGGCGAGCGATCGTACACCGCGTACAGCAGGAGCCCCATTTGGAGGGCCCAGAACGAAAGCGGGGTGAGGGATTCGAGGTCTCGGGGAAGCCGCTCACCTCGGAGCGCCGAGGCAAAGAGCGCAACGCTCTCGACCCGGAGCCTGCGGGTCGCTGGGCCGAAAAATGACAGGGGGTGATTCGGATCGCCGGCAAAACGGAGAAGGGCGCCCAGCAGCCGGGCGTCCTTCGCCACCAGGTCAAGTTTGGAGTGAATCACCAGCCCGAGCCGGCGGCGAACCGACGCCGTCCGATCCAGATCGCGCTCGACGACCCGAGCGTGCTCAGCCTGGATCCGGTCGTAGTAGGCCATCACGATCGCCTCCTTGCTTTCGAAGTAGTGATAGGCCGCGCCGAGCGAGAGTTCCGCGCCGGCCGCGATGTCTCGCATCGTCGTGTGGTCGAAGCCGCGGTCGCGGAACTGGCCGAGGGCCGTGTCAAGGATGGTTTCTCTGGTCGCGAGGCCCTTGGAGGTGTTTTTGAACATGTTCAATTATTGCAAAGTTCCCTCAGGAACGCAACAATGCCGATATCTGCAGCCCCCAGGGACGCCCGAGGTCCTAGCAGGCTGATGAAAAACTGGGGTGAGCGCGAGGATTGGCCATGGTCATGGGCGTTGGGGTACGTGGGGAAGGCGGCGATCATCCCGCGCCGCGG
>JAYVJS010000381.1:0-6537 GCA_043769075.1 Gemmatimonadota bacterium
TGGCCTTGAACTTGGCCTCCCAGGACCGTTGGGTTGCCGCCGCTTCGGCTGAAAAGCCGCGAATCGGCCCAGGGTCTTGGGGCAGGGGCGCCAGGAGCAACATGGGAACGAGCACGAGGGCCGGTGGGCGCATCGCGGAGTATCCTTGAGTCGGGGTGGGGAACACCTCAATTTGGCGCCGGCCGGTGCGGCCCGCTAGCTTCCCGACGTCCAATGTCGAACCTTGGCGTCCGAGTCCCCCCGCCGATGGCGAACCCGCCGCGCTCCTTCGCGATCATCGCGAGTGTGATTTGGATCGTGGTGGCCGTGCCGTTCTTCTACCTCGCCTACCTTCACCGGAATCGGCCCGCCAGCTGGTTCGTCGACTGGCGGGGGTGGGTATTCTTCACGGTGGCGGTGCTGGCCGTCCTGATGGCCACCGTGGTACCGCCGCGCTATCGAATCGCCATCGTCGCTACCCGGCTCCGGGGTTGGGGCCGTCTGATCTGACCCGTACTGCTTTCCATTCGAGGAATCCCTTCATGATCGTTCGCTGCGCAGCTTTGCTCGCCATGGTTAGCACCCACCAGCTGGCGGCCCAGAGCTACGACCCGACCGTCTATAGCAGGGCCACGGCCACGTCGGCGCGTTTCAAAGCCCTCCGGTGGCGGAACGTCGGGCCGTTCCGAGGGGGCCGAGCGGTTGCGGTGGCCGGCGACCCCGCCAAGCCGTTGGTCTTCTATTTCGGGGCCGCCAACGGCGGGGTCTGGAAAACCGCCAACGCGGGCCAGACCTGGGCCAACATCACCGACGGCCGCACCGATATCTCGTCGGTCGGCGCCGTGGCCGTGGCACCGTCCGATCCGAACGTGATTTACGTCGGTACCGGTGAATCCCAGCTCCGGGAGGATTTGACCTACGGCACCGGGATCTATCGGACCACCGATGGGGGCCAGACCTGGCAGCATCTCGGGCTCGGCGACACTCATCAGATAACCAAAGTCGCCGTCGATCCCGCGAACCCCGACCGGGCTTTCGTGGCGGCGATTGGTCATGCCTTCGGCCCCAACCCCGAGCGGGGGGTCTTCCGGACCCTCGATGGCGGGAAGAGCTGGAAGAAGGTCCTCTTCATCGACGACTCGACCGGCGCCACCGACTTGTCGATGGATCCGACCAACCCGCGGATCCTCTATGCGGCGATGTGGAAGTTCCAGCGCACGCCTTGGGGGATGGAGTCGGGCGGAGGCCGAAGTGGGCTCTGGAAGAGCATCGACGGCGGCGACACCTGGAAGGAACTCACCTTCAACCCCGGCCTCCCGCGGAGACAGTTAGGCAAAATCGGGGTCTCGGTCTCGCCGGCCAACCCGGCCCGGATCTACGCCAGTGTCGAGGCGCCTGATTCGTCCGGCGGCATCTTTCGGTCCGATGATGCCGGCGCCTCCTGGCAACTGACCAGCGGTCACCAGCGATTTGCGATTCGGCCATTCTACTACAGCGCCGTGACGGCGGACCCCATTGACGAGAACACGGTCTACGTCATGAACCTCCAGGTCTGGCGTTCGGTCGACGGCGGTCACGACTGGAGTATGGTCCGGGTACCCCACGGCGATACCCATATCATGTGGATCGACCCCAAGGATTCCCGCCGAATGATCAACGGCAACGACGGCGGCGGAACTGTGTCCCTCGATGGCGGGACCACCTGGAGCAGCGAAGACAACCAGCCGACGGCCCAGTTCTATCACGTCACCACCGACAACCAATTTCCCTATCGGATTTACGGGGCCCAGCAGGACAACAGCACCGTCAGCATCCGGAGCCGGTCGGATGACGGCGGGATCGGGGTTCGCGACTTCATCTCGGTCGCCGGGTGTGAGAATGCCCACATCGCCGTCGACCCGCGGAATCCGGCCGTGACCTACGGGGGCTGTTACACCGGGATGCTCAACCGCTACGACAGCGAACGGGGTCAGGTGCGCGACATCGCCGTGTGGCTCAGTAACTACGACGGGATTGCGGCCGCCGAGGTGCCGTTTCGCTTCCAATGGACCTTTCCGGTCCTGCTCTCGCCCCATGATCCGAACTTGCTCTACGTGGCGAGCCAGTTCGTCCATCAATCGACCACCGAGGGCGCGAGCTGGGAAAAAATTTCGCCGGACCTGACGACGCACGACCCCAAGACATTGGTCCGGAGCGGCGGGCCGATTCACGGGGACATGACCGGCACTGAATGGTACGCGACGATCTATTCGTTGGCGGAATCGCCCAAGACCAAGGGCCTGTTGTGGGCCGGCAGCGACGACGGGCTGATTCACATTCGGCGAGCCGCCGGGGCGCCTTGGGAAAACGTGACCCCCAAGGCGTACGGCAAATTCACTCGCACCGCCGTTATTGAGCCGTCTCGCTTCGATCCGGCCACCGCCTACGTGGCGGCGACCCGATATCAACTCGACGACTTCGCGCCCTATCTCTGGAAGACGACTGATTTCGGCAAGACCTGGGTTCCGATCAACACCGGCATTCCGGTCGGAGCCTACACTCGATCGATTCGGGAAGATCCGGTTCGCCGCGGGTTGCTGTACGCCGGCACCGAGGTCGGGGTGTTTGTCTCCTTCGATGACGGGGCCCATTGGGAAACTCTCCAGCTCAACTTGCCCCGCGCCAGCGTGCGGGACCTGGCCGTCCACGGCGAGGATCTCATTGCCGCCACCCATGGCCGGGCGTTTTGGGCCCTCGACAACATCTCCTCGCTCCGCCAGCTGGCCGACTCGGTCACGGCCAAACGGGCGTTCCTCTTCCAGCCGGTCACGGCGGTGCGATGGTTCAGCGGCAGCAATCCGCGGTCGCTGACCACCGGGCAGAATCCAATCAGCGGCGCGTCGATCGACTACTGGTTGAAGGAGACTCCCAGTGCCAAGATCACCCTGGAGTTTCTCGATAGCCGAGGCACCGTGGTTCGGACCTACGCGAGTGATCCGGGGCCAACCGATACCCTCCGGACGCCGGCCGATTCGATTGGTGCCGGGATTCGACGGGCCCTGAAGGACAGCGTGGTGTATTGGCCTGCTGACTCGGTGATGTCGGCCCGGGCCGGGTCGCAGCGATTCGTGTGGGACATGCGGTACCCGGAGGCCAAACAACTCAAGAACACCGTCGTTGATGAAGGGACGCTCTCCGGTCCGGTCATTCCACCAGGCAAATACGGAGTTCGGTTGATCGTCGGCAGCGATACCTTGGCACGGTCGTTTGACGTCATCGCTGATCCCCGCGCCACCAGCACGACCGCCGATCTGGTGGCCCAATCCGAAGCGTCACTCCGGACCCGGGACCGGATTAACGACTTAGTCGACGCCGCGACTCGGATCGAGGACATCCAGGCCCAGCTTGACCAAAGATCAGCGCAAGCGAAAGGCACCCCCGAGGCGAAGAAGATCGCCGACGAAGCGACATTGCTCCGTCAGAAACTCGAAGCGATCCGAACCGCCATCTACGAAGTGGGCTGCCACGCCGATCAGTGCACCCTCGATCAACCGATCAAACTCTACAACATGTTGATCACGCTGAATGCCCAGCTTCAAACCGGAGACTATGCCCCGAGCAAGCAACTGGGCGAGGTCTTAAATGACCTGTCTGGGAAGCTGGATGTCGAGATTCGGCGGTTGCGGGCCATCGAGGACGCTGAGCTCAAGGCATTGAACGAATTGCTGAAGGCGGCCGGACTTCCCCATGTGTACGTGCCGAGAAAGAATGGCCTTGCCTAATCGCCCACGTCGAACCATTGCGAGGCACCGATGTCGAAGGCTCCCGATCCGACCGTCGTCGCGATGCGGCGACTTTGTGAAGACGTAAACTCGGCCATTGCTCGGGGGGACCTGCCCGCCGATACCATGGCTGATCTCAAGGCGGTCGTCGACGACGCCCGGCTTCGGCTGTGGGCCTCGATGGAGTCGGCCAAAAGCGGAGACCCGGTCTGGGCTCAGGAGTTCTGGCTCGAGCGCGCCGCCGATATGTGCCGGAGCGCGAGCCAGCTACTGGAACGGGGGGAACTAGAGCGGCACTCGCCGCGGGCCGGCCAGTTGCATGCCGCCGTGGACCATCTGGCGACCCTACTCAAGTCAGGGCCCGCCGCGAGTTGAGTCTCCAGGCGGCGCCATCGTCGCAGAAGACGATCCTACCTGCGAGGGCGTCCCTGGCCGTTGGGAAGGCGCGGCCTCAAGTCCAAGCCCCGCGCCGTCGATACTCCCTTCATGGAGTGTTCAGCTCATGCAAGGGATCTGATGACCAATTCGTTGACGGTGTCAGGGGCTTCGCGACCGGTCAACGAGGGCCCGCGGCTCGAAGCGCTACGGGCCTGTCGAGTGATGGACACGCCCCCCGAAGCTGCGTTCGACGACCTGACCAGGTTGGCGGCCCGGATTTGCAACACCCCGATCGCGTTGGTGAGTTTGATCGACGGTCACCGGCAGTGGTTCAAGTCCCGAATCGGGCTCGAAGCCACCGAGACTCCGCGTGAGGTCGCCTTCTGTACCTATACCATTCTCGGTTCCGATGCCATGGTGGTGCCCGACGCCGCCCAGGACGAGCGGTTCGCGACCAACCCTCTGGTTACTGGAGAACCGCAGATCAGATTTTATGCCGGCTATCCTCTCATTAACGCAGACGGCCATGGGCTCGGCGCTTTGCGTCATCGATCGCACGCCACGGAATCTCGGACCCGACCAGCTCGAGGCACTTCAAATTCTTGGGCGCCAAGTCACCGATCAGTTGGAGCTTCGCCGATCGCTTCACGCCCTCGCCGACAGCCTAGCAGCCGAAGAGTCGTTGAACGCCCAGCTTCGCCAAAGCGAAGCCCGCTTCTACTCTCTCGCGGATGAGGCTCCCGTCGGAATCTTTGAGACCGATGAAAATGGCCGATGCCTCTTTGCGAACCGGCACTGGCTCCGGCTCGCCGGGATGTCGCTGACCAAGGCGCTCGGTAGCGGGTGGGTCGAAGCGATCCATCGTGACGACCGCACGTTGGTGTTCGAAGCGTGGGATGCGTCGGTTCGGAACCAGCAAGATTTCCGGTTCGACTATCGGTTTCAGAGTCCCTCCGGCGAGGTGACGTGGGTCGAGGGTCGGTCGGCCCGAAAGGCTGCCGGAGGGGACGGTGTCAGGGGCTACCGGTTCGGTCCTCGACGTGACCGGCCGCCGCGAAGCCCATCAGGCTATGGTGGAGGCGTCCCGTGTTAAGACCGAGTTTGCCTCGATGGTATCTCACGAGCTCCGAACGCCGCTGACTGCCATCAAAGAAGGAGTCGATATTGTCCTTGATGGCACGATGGGCGTGCTGAACTCGGACCAAGTGGACTGCCTCAAGACGGCGAAACGCAACATTGACCGCCTGACTCGCCTGATCCATGACGTGCTGGACTATCAGAAACTCGACGCTGACCGAATGGAGTTTCGGATAGTTCCGCACGATCTCGGCCACTTACTTGAAAACGTGGCGGCCACGTTCTTGGGAGTCGCCTCACGCAGGCGCCTGACGATCGATTGCGAGTTCGATGCCGCGCTGCCGATCGTTGCCTTCGACCGAGACAAGGTCGAGCAGGTCTTGGGGAACTTATGCAGCAATGCCATCAAGTTCACCGAAGCCGGAGCGATCACCCTCCGGGCCGTTGCCCTGACCGGTGAGGTTGAAATCTCCGTCTCGGACCAAGGTCCTGGCATTGGGCCCGAGGATCAGGTCAAGCTGTTCCAAAGCTTCAGCCAACTGGCGCAGGGTTCTGATGGCTCCCATGACGGTACCGGACTCGGCCTGGCCATTTCTCGCAAGATCGTTGAGGGCCACGGCGGCCGGATCGGCGTCAGGTCCGAGCTTGGTCACGGTGCCATTTTCTTCTTCACCCTTCCTCTGGGGGATCGCGGGCCGTGAAGCCATGCATCGTACTGGCCGACGACGAGCCCGATCTTCGAATGCTCCTTCGGGCCCGACTGGTCCGGAACGGGTTTGAAGTATTAGAGGCCGACAACGGCATTACCGCCCTCGAGTTGGTCCGGCGCCACCGGCCGGCTGCGGTCGTCCTCGATTACCGGATGCCGGGTCTCAACGGGGGTGAGGTCTGTAGCCTGATCAAGGCCGATCCGGCCCTCCAGGGAACGCCGGTGATGCTGGTTACCGCGACGTCTCAATCGATTGGCGACGACGCCGATCCGGTGCGTGACGCGGATGACGTTGTGGTGAAGCCGTTCGAGTTTGCTGACTTTCACCGCAGGTTGGAGCGATTGCTGCAGTCTTCCACTCACCTGAGCACCCTATGACACCTCGTATCCTTGTAGTCGAAGATGACGCCGATGTCGGCCGGCTGTTGTGTGCCCGGCTCCGTTCGGCGGGATTCCAGCCCCAACTCGCCGGCGACGCCGTGACGGGGGCTCATGCCGCCCGCCAGAATGTGCCTGACCTGGTGATCCTCGATCTCTCGATGCCGGCTGGAGGCGGTGTCTCCGTCCTTCGTTCCCTTCGGCTCTCCAATAAGACCAATCTCGTGCCAGTCATCGTGCTTACCGGCGCCACGG
>JAYVJS010000382.1:0-7949 GCA_043769075.1 Gemmatimonadota bacterium
CACGGGCCAAACTGACCCAACAAATCAACGACCAGATCTTCAGCTACGGCGAGCTCGGCTTCCAGGAATTCGAGACCTCGAAGTACCTGGTGGCCCTGCTTCGAAAGGAGGGCTTCACGGTGGAAGAAGGCTACGCCGGGATGCCCACGGGGTGGGTGGCCACCTGGGGAGCCGGTAAGCCGGTCATTGCCGTGGGGTCGGATATCGACGGGATTCCTCAGGCGTCGCAGATGCCCGGTGTTGCGTGCCGGCAACCGATGATTCCTGGGGCGCCGGGGCATGGGGAGGGGCACAATTCCGGCCAGGCGGTCGTGGTCACCGCCGCGCTCGCCGTCAAGAAGCTGATGGAACAGGAGAAACTGTCCGGTACGATCAAGGTCTGGCCCGGGGTGGCCGAAGAGCAGCTCGGCGGGAAGGCGTTCTTTGCCCGGGCCGGCCTGTTCAAAGATGTCGACATCAGCTTCTTCACCCACGTGTACGACAATTTTTCGACCCCGTGGGGTGCACCGAACGAATACAGCGGTCTCGTGTCGGTGCTGTACTCGTTCCAGGGCGTCAGCGCCCATGGCGCCGGTGCGCCCTGGCGAGGCCGGAGCGCCCTCGACGCGGTCGAATTGATGAATGTCGGCTGGAATTACCGCCGCGAACACCTTCGGCTCGAACACCGGTCCCACTACGTCATTCGGGACGGGGGCGATCAGCCTAACGTCGTGCCGTCGACGGCTTCGGTCTGGTATTTCCTCCGCGAGCTCGAGGCTCCGAAAATCCGCGATCTCTGGGCCATCGCCGACTCGGTGGCGGCCGGTGCTGCGCTGATGACCGGGACCACGCTCTCGAGTGTCCGGGTCCTCGGCGCGGCGTGGCCCCCGCACTTCAACAAGCCCGTCGCGGAGGTGCTGGCGGCCAACATCAAGCGGGTCGGGATGCCGAAGTGGTCGGACGACGACGTCCGGTTCGCCAAGGCGATCCAGAAGGAGATGGGCCAGAAGGAGCAGGGCCTCGATACCTTGGCCCGGGGGCTCGACGCCCCGCCCAAGGACGCCGACCGCAAGGGCGGGGGCTCGGACGACATCGGTGACGTGTCGTGGGCGGTACCCACCGTGCAGCTGTTCTACCCGTCGAACGTGCCCGGTACGCCGGGGCACAATTGGGCCGACGCGATCGCGATGGCGACTCCGATCGCCCACAAAGGTGCGACGGCCGGGGCCAAGGCGTTGGCTTTGACTATGCTCGATGTCTTATTGACCCCGAAACTGGTGGCCGATGCCTGGGACTACTATCGCACCGTCCAGACCAAGGACACCAAGTATGAGTCCTTTCTTCGTCCCGACGACCGGCCGGCCACCGAACTGAACGGGCCGATCCTGGCCCGGTTTCGCGATCAGATGCGGCCCTACTACTACGACGCCTCCAAATACTCCACCTATCTCGAACAACTCGGCGTCAAGTATCCCACCGTCCGCGCCGCCGACGGCAGCTGCGGCGCCAAAGCGACTCCATGAGGACCTCCATGCGCACTCCGATGATGGTGATTGGGCTCCTGACCGGGGTGATTCCGGCCGGCCACAGCCAAGCGAAGCCGGCGAAACCCGATCCCCGGCTTGCCAAGCTCAAGGCCGAGGTGGTAGCGGACGTCCAAGCCCGTTCCAAGTTCACCCAGGAGATGGTCGACCAGGTGTTCAGCTTCGGCGAACTCGGCTTTCAGGAATTCGAGACCTCGAAGTTTCTGGTGGGCGTCCTCCGCAAGGAAGGCTTCACGGTCGAGGAGAACTACGCCGGGATTCCGACCGCCTGGGTCGCGACCTGGGGCTCGGGCAAGCCGGTCATCGCGTTAGGCTCGGACATCGACGGGATTCCCCAAGCCTCGCAGATGCCCGGCGTGGCGTGCCGGGCCCCCTTGGTGCCGGGCGGCCCCGGCCATGGCGAAGGCCACAATGCGGGTCAGGGGCTCAACATTACGGCGGCGCTGGCCGTGAAGCGGCTGATGGAGCGGGAGAAGCTTCCCGGCACGATCAAGATCTGGCCCGGGGTGGCCGAGGAGCAGATCGGGACCAAGGCGTATTACGTCCGGGCGGGTCTGTTCCGGGATGTCGATATCAATCTGTTCACCCACGTCAGCAGTAAATTCGGGGTCGCCTGGGGCCAGCAGGATGGCACCGGGTTGGTGTCGGTGGAGTACACCTTTCGGGGCCAGTCGGCCCACGCGGCCGGCGCGCCGTGGCGAGGCCGGAGCGCCCTCGACGCCGTGGAGTTGATGAATGTCGGCTGGAACTACCGGCGCGAGCATCTTCGGTTGCCCCACCGGTCGCACTATGTGGTCACCAACGGCGGCGATCAGCCGAACGTGGTGCCCCAGGTGGCATCGGTCTGGTACTACTTCCGGGAACTCGAATACCCGGCCATCAAGAGCCTCTGGGCGATCGGCGACTCGGTGGCCCGCGGGGCCGCCATGATGACCGGCACCAGCCTCGAACCGACCCGAGTGTTAGGCTCGGCCTGGCCGGTCCACCACAACAAGCCGATGGCTGTGGCGATGCTCGCCAACATCAAACAAGCCGGGATGCCGGCGTGGTCAGCGGACGACCAGCGGTTCGCCAAGGCGCTCCAAACCGAAATGAAGGTCAAGGTCCAAGGCCTCGATACCGCCGTGATCGACTCGTTGACCACACCGCCCAAGATCGACGACATGCGGGGGGGTGGCTCGGACGATATCGGGGATGTGAGCTGGAACGTGCCATCGGTCACCCTTGGCTTCCCCTCGAACATTCCCGGTCTTCCCGGCCACAACTGGACCGACGCCATCGCCATGGCGACGCCGGTGGCTCACCAGGGGGCCACCGCCGGTGCCAAAGCCCTCGCGATGACGATGCTGGACATCCTTCTCACCCCGAAGCTGGTGGCCGACGCGTGGGACTACTTTACGAACGTCCAGACCAAGGACGTCAAATACGAGCCCCTGATCCGGCCGGATGATCGGCCGGCCACCCATCTCAATGCGGCCATTTTGGGCAAGTATCGGGACCAGCTCCGGCCCTTTTACTACGACCCGTCGAAGTACAAGAGCTACTTGGAGCAGTTGGGTGTTCAGTACCCAACGGTTCGGGCTGCCGATGGGAGCTGTGGAGCGAAGGCGGTACCGTAGGCTCGGCGGGAGGTGTGCAAGGGTGACGGCCACCGGACTCTCCCACACCGTCACCCTTACCGAAATGGCTCCGATGCGAACCCAATCGTTGGTTGCTGCCCTCGTACTTCTGGTCACCGCCTGCGGCGACGATGTCAGCCGAAACCTCGGCGAGCCAGCCCGCAGTGCCCCGCCGACCGCTCCAGCGGAACTGATGGCGGACCGGGCGGCGTTCAAGAGCCGTCCAGGAATGGCGCAAGCCGAAGGAGCCGTCGCCCGCGACGCCAGTGCCCAATCTTCGTTTGCGCTGCCCAGCCAAATGATCATTCGCACCGGCCAGGTCGTCATTGAAGTCGACTCCCTGGATCGGGCCATCAGGATGGTGGGTGAGGCGGCCCTTGCCTCGGGTGGATTCCTGGCGAATACCTCGATCCAAACCGGGCAGAACGCGCCCCGGACCGCCACGCTCGAAGTGAAGGTTCCCGCTGACCGCTACCAGGGCACGGTGGATCGGTTGAACGCCATCGGCAAGGTGACCTCTGCGACCACCACTGCCCAGGACGTTGGCGAAGAGTTCGTCGACGTTTCCGCTCGGGTTTCCAATGCCAAGAAGCTCGAGGACCGGCTCCTGACCCTTTTGGCCACTCGAACCGGCAAACTCGAAGATGTGTTGTCGGTGGAACGAGAACTGGCCCGGGTCCGGGAGGAGATCGAGCGATATGAGGGACGGATTCGGTACCTCAAGGCCCAGGTCGCCATCAGTACCATCACGATCACTGTGTTCGAACCCGGTCCGTTGGTCGGCGGTCCCGGAGAAAACGTGCTGGTCCGGGCCTTCAAGGAGAGCTGGCGGAACTTCGTGGGCGTCATTGCCAGCGGGATTGCCTTGGCGGGCGGGTTGATTCCGCTGGTCCTGCTCGGGATCGTGGTGTTGGTGGTACTCCGGGCGGTGTGGCGGCGTTTCGGTCGGGCTTCGGCCGGCGTTACCGGATCGTAGGCGTTAGGAATCCTCGCTCGATTGGGGTGGCCAGATCGGGCGGGGCGGGGGGTCGGAAGCAAAGGTCGATGGCCAGGTACATGGTCTTGGTCAGCCGAAAGATCAGGATCGGCGTGATCACCACGGTGGCGAGCCCGCCGGCCAGCAAGGCGTCCCAGGGGACCTCCGGCCAGGTCGCCACCATCGCCGTCCCAAAGAAGACACAGAATGCGGCTTCGGTGGCAAAGAGGTTGACGGTGTAGCTCCCAAGCCAGTAGCCGGGTTCGTGGCGGTCGAGCCGAAAGCCGCAGACCGGGCAAGACGGGCAGACGGTGGCCCAGTTGAGGAAGATTGGTTGGCCGCCGCACACCGGACACCGGAGCCGCATGGCCCGGGAAAACAGGGTCTTGGGCGACGGAAACGAGTCGGGTGGCGGCGACTGAGGCATTCGGTTGGCCGCTAGATCGGGAGCTCGTCGCGCACGAGGACCAGAATCGCTCCCTGGGGCACCACCAAGTACTTCTTGTCTTCGAAGCTGATTTCCACCGCCGCTTTGCGGAAGAAAATCGCCTGGTCGCCGACCCGGGCCTGCATCGGGCGGAATCGAGGAGTCTTCTCGGCAACCCGCCAGGGCTCGTCATCGAAGCTGCCGAGGTCGGCGACTGGGTCGCCCTGTCCGGTGGCCACAATCAGGCCGCCCTGGACTTGTTGGGTGTCGATGGCGGTGGCGGGCAGGTACAGGCCGACCCGGGTTCGTTCTTCCCCGTCGTCCGGGGTGATCAGGACCCGGTCGCCCACGACCAGGATCTTCTTGGGAGGAAACTCCATGGCCGTCAGTCCTACTTCATTTGGTGGACGGTGACGAGCTCCGTCAGCCGGAGCTTGCGGATCATGGTCGGAAGGCGGAGGACGACCTCTTCGCCCACCTTCTTGTCCATCAGAGCCCGGCCTAGGGGCGACATCAGCGAAATGTGACCGGCGTCGATGTCCATCATCTCGGCAAGGACGAGTTGAAAGACTTCGATTTCCTCGGTCTCAAGATCGCTGACGGTGACTTTCGAGCCGAGGCCGACGCGGTCGGTGGGCGCCTCGGTGTTGGCCAGCTGGGCCAATTGGGAGAGCCGGAGGTGCAACTGGCCGAGCCGCGCTTGGACCAGTTGCTGGCGCTCGAGGGCGGCCTTGTACTCCGAGTTCTCCCGGAGGTCGCCCATATCCACGGCGGTGGCAATGGCTTGGGGGAGAGTGACGGTGAGCTCATGGCTCAGCGCCTCGATCTCCTTGCCAAGTTTTTCCCGCATTTCGCGAATCATGACGGACCTGCTGGGGACAAAAGAAGTTGGCCCAGCTGGGGGAGCCAGCCGGGCGCCATGTATCAATCCGAATCAAAGGTAGCAATTTGGGGGCGGGAACGGAACACTACCGGATAGGGCCATTTAGCCGTCTTCATAATTTGGCCCTTGGGTTTCTTGACCCAACTCGTTGAGTAGGCTAACCTTCCGCGCGCCTCATTGGGTCGAAATGCAGGCTCGGATTTGTCCCCAAATTCTGGACGCACATCGCATGGATAGAAGCCCCGGACGCGCCTGGCGCGCGTGGCTGGCTCGGGCCCTAGGGCTCGGTCTTTTGTTGTTCGTGGCGGCCTGCGCCAAGGATTATCCGCAGACCACCCTCGCGCCGAAATCCGATATCACCCGGATGATCGACAGCCTGTTTCGGACCACGTTCTGGTGGGCGACGGCGGTGTTTGTCTTGGTCGAGGGGGCCCTGGTCTACGCCTTGTGGCGGTTCCGGGCCAAGCCGAATGACCCTGAACCGGTGCAGAGCCACGGCAATACCACGCTCGAAATCGTCTGGACTGCGATTCCCGCCATCATCTTGGTGTTCATCGCGATCCCGACGGTCAAGACGATCTTCAAGACATCGCTGCCGGCGCCCAACCCGGACGTGGAGGTCAATGTCATTGGGCACCAGTGGTGGTGGGAGTATCAGTATCCCAAGCTGGGGATCGTCACGGCCAACGAGTTGATCGTGCCTCAGGGTAAGATGGTTGGCCTCCGGATGTGGAGCGCCGACGTCCTCCATAGTTGGTGGTCGCCGCAGTTGGCTTCGAAGCGCGACGTATTTCCGATTTTCACCAAGACCAAATTCAAGAAGGTCAATCCGCTCTGGTTTACCGCCGATACCGTGGGCGACTACACGGGGCAGTGCGCCGAGCTGTGCGGGATTCAGCATGGTCGGATGGGTCTCCGAGTGATCGTGAAGAGTCAAGCAGACTTCGATCAATGGGCCGCCGGCGCGCGGATCGGTTCGCCACTGGTGAGCGGCGGCAAGGTTGATCCCGGCCTCGACAGCGCCTGGAAGGCCGATACGATCCATACCAAGGGCCAGGCGGCGTTCATGGCGGGCGGTTGTATCAGCTGCCATGCGATGGTCGGCACGCCGCTCGCCGGTGCGCTCAAGCTCCGGGGCCCGAACCTGAGCCATATGGGTGGCCGGACCACCATTGGCGCCAACATGTATGAAAACACGCCCACCAATTTGGCTCGGTGGCTCCGTGATCCCCAGGCGATGAAGAAGGGCAGTCACATGATCCTTCCGCGCCCGTTGACCGAAGCGGAGATTTCGGCCTTGGTGGCCTATCTCCGCATGCACAAGTAAGGCGAGGCAAGACAGCCATGGCTACCTCGGTACTCGAACACCGCGCCCCCGCAATGCCCCACACCTACGCCAAGACCGGGTTGTGGAGTTGGATCACCACTGTTGACCATAAACGGATCGGGATCCTCTACGGCGCGACCGCATTCATTTTCTTTCTGATCGGGGGCATCGAAGCCCTGATCATCCGGCTTCAATTGATGGGGCCGAACGGAACCTTAGTCGATCCGGACACCTACAACGCGCTGTTCACGATGCACGGCACCACCATGATCTTCTTGGGGGTCATGCCGCTCAGCGCCGCGTTCTTCAACTTTTTCATTCCGCTCCATATCGGCGCTCGCGACGTGGCCTTTCCGCGGCTCAACGCCTTTAGCTACTGGGTCTTTTTGCTCGGTGGTCTGTTCATCAACTTCAGCTTTTTCGTGGGCGCCCCGCCTGATGGCGGGTGGTTTGGCTACGCCAACCTGACCAGCAGCCGGGTCATGGAAGCCACCGCCGCCGCGCCGGCGCCAGGGATGAACATCGATTTCTGGCTCTTGGGCCTCCAGATTCTCGGAATTGCCTCGATTGCGGCCGCCCTCAATTTCTTCGTGACCATCGTCAACATGCGGGCGCCGGGCATGAAGATGCTCCGGATGCCGATGTTCGTGTGGATGAGCTTCGTGGTCCAGGTGCTGTTGCTGCTGGCCTTCCCGGTCATCACGGTGGCCTTGGTCTACTTGATGATGGACCGGAACTTCGGGTCGAGTTTCTTCATGCCCGACGGCGGTGGCGATCCGATCATGTGGCAACACTTGTTCTGGATCTTCGGCCACCCGGAAGTGTACATCTTGATCCTTCCGGCCTTCGGGATCGCCTCCGAGGTGCTGCCGGTGTTCTCCCGGAAACCGCTGTTCGGCTACACCGCGATGGTCTTTTCCGGGGTCTTCATCGGCTTCGTTGGCTTCGGGGTGTGGAGCCATCACATGTTCGCGACCGGCATGGGACCGTTTGCCGATACCTTCTTCTCGCTGGCCACGATGGTGATCGCGATCCCGACGGGGGTCAAGATCTTCAACTGGATCGGGACGATGTGGGGCGGCTCGCTTCGGTATACCTGCGCGATGATGTTCTCGATCGCGATGGTGGCATTATTCATTATCGGCGGGCTCTCGGGGGTCATGCATGCGTCCCCGCCGGCCGACCTCCAGCAAA